>NZ_JBFAOY010000002.1:239879-329431 GCF_040675505.1 Streptomyces sp. NPDC049597 | reverse complement strand
TCCGGATCCAGATTGTTCTGCAGCATCCGCAACGCGGCCTCCTGCTGCCAGCCCAGAGCGCTCAGCTCCGTACCGCGCGGGGCCCGAACGGGGCGGGGTCCTGACATGGCGATGCCTCCTCGCGACAGCGACGACCACTACGGGTGTGGGATCTTCTATTCACATCCTGTATGTCTGAATAGTTTTAGTCAACAGCTGCGGCGCGACCCGCCGGATGATTGGCTGAACACCATGACTGCGGACGTGAGTGCGGACGTGATCGCCGACCGTCGTGACCTGGCCGTGCGAGCGGCCGTGGAACAGGGGCTCGTCTCCGAGGCCGAGCCCGTGACCGCCCTGATCGACGTGGCGGGAGTCCGTGCCTCGGCCGCCGCCCTGCGGGAGGCGTTCGCCGCCGTCACCGACGCGCCCGTGCTGCACGCCTTCGCCGTGAAGGCCGCACCGCTGGTGCCGGTCCTCGCCCTCCTGCACGCCGAGGGCATCGGCGCGGAGGTCGCGAGCCCCGGCGAACTGGCCCTCGCCCGGGCCGCCGGCCTGCCCGCAGGTCTGACCGTGCTCGACTCCCCCGCCAAGACCTCCGCCGAGCTGCGCGAGGCCCTCGCCCTGGGGATCGCGGTCAACGCGGACAACTTCCAGGAACTGTGGCGTATCGACGCGCTGATGGCCTCGGCGCCGAGCGCCTCGCCTCTGGGCCTGCGCGTCAATCCCCAGGTCGGCGGCGGCTCGATCGGCGCGCTGTCGACGGCCACGGCCACGTCCAAGTTCGGCTTCGCGCTCGCCGACGCGGGCGCCAGGGACGCGGTCGTGCGCGCCTACGCGGAACGCCCCTGGCTGACCCGTCTGCACACCCACTCCGGTTCCCAGGGAATGCCGCTCGCGCGCATGGCACAGGGCGTCCTCGCGGTCCACGAGCTCGCCGAGGAGATCAACGCGACGGTGGGACGGCGCCAGGTCGACACGATCGACATCGGCGGCGGCCTCCCGGTCAACTTCGCCTCCGACGAGCACACGCCGTCCTTCGCCGCGTACACGCGGCAGCTGAAGGAGCGCGTGCCGGGCCTGTTCGACGGGCGCTACGGGCTGGTCACCGAGTTCGGCCGCTCCCTCGTCGCCAAGCACGGCCTGGTCCTCGCCCGTGTCGAGTACGCGAAGTCGGCAGGCGGCCGTCCCATCGCCGTCACCCACGCCGGCGTCCAGGTCGCCACGCGCACCGTCTACGACCCGGTGTCCTGGCCGCTGCGGATCGCCGCGTACGACGCCAAGGGCCTGCCCAAGCCGGGGCCGGACGTGGCGCAGGACATCGCGGGACCCGCCTGCTTCGCCGGTGACCTGCTCGCCGAGAAACGGGCCCTGCCGCTGCTGGAGCAGGGCGACGTGATCGCGGCGCTCGACACCGGCGCGTACTACTTCTCCAGCCACTACGGCTACAACAGCCTTCCCAGGACCGCCGTGCACGGCTTCACCGCCGGCCCCGAGGGAGTCCGCTTCCGCCTGGTACGAGCCGCGCAGACCCTCGACGAGATCGTCGCGGAGTCGGGCGGCGCCGACCCGGGCGCGCTGCTGTAGCCCAGGCGGCGCAACACGCGGCGTCCCGGCGGCCCTGGAGGCATCACACCGGTCCCACAGGGCAGAACCCCTCCGTCGGGAACGGTCGGGTCCACGGGAAAGGTGTCTCATGAGCGCATCCGCGCCGGCGTCCACCGGAACACCGGACGGGTCCCCTTCGCTCAAGCGGGCGATCGGGCCGAAGCTGCTGATCCTCTTCGTGATCGGAGACATCCTCGGGACCGGCATCTACGCCACCACCGGCAAGGTGGCGGGCAAGGTCGGGGGCGCGCTGTGGCTGCCGTTCGCCATCGGCTTCGTGGTCGCGATCCTGACGGCCGCCTCGTACGTCGAACTGGTCGGGAAGTACCCGCGGGCCGCCGGTGCCGCCCTGTACACGCAGAAGGCGTTCAAGGTCCCTTTCCTGACCTTCATCGTCGCCTTCATGGTGATGTGCTCGGGGCTGTCGTCCGCGAGCGCCGCGGCCCGCGCCTTCAGCGGGGACTACTTCCAGGAGTTCACCGACGCCATCCCGCCCACCGTCATCGCGATCGCCTTCATCCTGGCTCTCGCCTCGCTCGCCCTGCGCGGTGTGTCGGAGTCCGTGAAGACCAATGTGGTGCTGACGCTCGTCGAGCTCACCGGGCTGCTCGTGATCCTCACGATCGGCGCCTGGGCGGTGGTCACCGGTGACGGGGAGCCGTCCCGGCTGGGCGAGTTCGAGGCGTCGGGCACGGGCTACGCGCTGATCACCGGCGTGCTGGGCGCCACCGCGCTCGGGTTCTTCGCCTTCGTGGGGTTCGAGGACTCGGTCAACATGGCGGAGGAGACCCGTGATCCGGTGCGCACCTTCCCCCGCGCGATCTTCACCGGGGTCGCGGTCACCGGGACGATCTACGTGCTCGTCGCGCTGGTGTCGTCGCTGCTGGTGGACTACCGCACCCTGGAGAAGTCCAGCGGCCCGCTGCTGGAGGTCGTCAAAGCGGGCGGGGTCGACTTCCCGCCGAGGCTCTTCGCGCTGATCGCGCTGTTCGCGGTCACCAACTCGGCGCTGATCAACATCATGATGGCCTCCCGGCTCTGCTACGGCCTGGCCAACGAGAAGGTCCTCCCGCGCGGCATGGGCAAAGTGCTGCGGCGGCGCCGCACCCCGGTCACCGGCATCGTGTTCGTGACGCTGATCGCCATCGGGCTCGTGTCCACGGGCGAGATCGAGGGGCTCGGCGACACGACCGCGTTCCTGCTGCTGTGCGTGTTCGCGGTCGTCAACGTGGCGGTGCTGGTGCTGCGCGGGGACCGCGTGGAGCACGCGCACTTCCGTACGCCCACGGTCCTGCCGGTCCTCGGCGCGATCACCGCGGTGATCCTCGCCAGCCCGCTCGCCGACCGCGCGGCGGACGTCTACATCAGGGCGGGAGTGCTGATCGCCATCGGCATCCTGCTGTGGGGCGTGAACAAGCTGGTGCTCAGGCTCCGGCCGGAGGACTGAGCCGCCCCCGTCGTCAGGTGCGGCGCCGCGCCCCGCCCGGGGCGGCGTCGCCCGCGGCGATCCCGGTGGTGCGAAAGCCCTTGACCCGCTCGCCGACCGGACCCTGCGCCATCCAGTCCGTACGCAGCCACAGCAGGGTCTCCTCCGCGCGCTCCCGCCGGCCGATCCACAGCGCCTTGGCCCACAGCCCCGCCCCCGCGCCGGCGAGCAGCGCGCCGCCGACGACCGGCACGGCGAAGGAGGTGCCGACCGCGGCCAGGAAGGCGAGCAGCAGCCGCGTGCGATGGGCGCGCCGCCGCAGACGCAGCGTCACGCGCCGGTCCTGGAGCACGTCGTGGCGTCCCGCGCGCGTGGCGCAGTCCGCAAGGTGGGTGTAGCGGCGGCGGCGTGCGAGCGCGACGACGGCGAAGGCCACGAGGAAGACGGCGGCGCCGGCGAGGGCCCCGATGCGACGGCCGGTGAGCCCGGGGACCAGGGTGCCGATCCCCGCGGCGAGAACGCCGAGCCACCACAGGGGCGCCGCCCCCGCCCGTACCGTCACCGCCACCCGCGCCAACGACTGCGCCCCGCGCCCCACTGCCCGTTCCCTTCCGCCGAGTTCCGTTGCCGCGGGAGGGTAGCGGCCGTTTCTGAGCGGTTCCTGAGAAACGCGGAGGGGTTTCCGCCTAGTCCACGAACAGGCCGCGCTCCGCCGCCTGCACGTCGAAGTCCTCGAGCCGCGCCTGGGCGTCCGGGAGGTCGTCGCACATGGCCTCCAGCAGCACACGGCCGAGCAGCATCGGGGCGCACGCCGTGTCGAAGGCGAGGCCCGTGCCCACGGCGGCGGGGATCAGCACATCGCTGTGGGCCGCGACCGGCGCGAACGCCGAGTCCGCGACGGTCACGACCTTCAGTCCGGCCGCGCGCGCGTACTCCAGCGCCGCCACGACCTCCTTGGGGTGGCGCGGCAGCGCGAAGCACAGCAGAGCGCTCGCCCCGGCCCGCCGCGCGGAGTCGATGCGGTCGGCGAGCATCGAGCCGCCCTCGTCGAGGAGGCGGACGTCGGGGTGGACCTTGGCGGCGAAGTACGCGAAGCCGCGGGCCTGCGAGGACGCGGCGCGCAGCCCGAGCACCGGCAGCGGACGGGAGGCGGCGAGCAGCCGCCCGGCGCGCTCCACGAGGGACGGGTCGGCGAGCATCTCGGCCAGCTGCCGCAGATTCTCGATCTCGGCCTGGACCGCCTGCTGGTACTCGTTGTTCGTGTCCTCGTGCGCGACGGCCTCGGGCGGCGCGACCTCGCGCAGGTGCCTGCGCAGCGCCGGGTAGCCGTCGAAGCCGAGGGCGACGGCGAAGCGGGTGACCGACGGCTGGCTGACGCCCGCGAGCTCGGCGAGCTCCACGCTGGACAGGAACGGCACGTCTCCGGCCCGGCGGACCATGCTGTGCGCGATGCGCCGCTGGGTCGGGGTGAGGCGGTGCCCCTCGAAGAGCGTCTGCAGCCGCGCCGCAGGGCTGTCGTTCATGCCATCCCCCTTGTCCGGCCCGGTCTATTCAGCCACCGACCACTCTGCATGACCATATGCAGCTGCCAGGCGGAGGGGCAAGGGCGGCTCCGACGGGTGAATCCGAGTGGTCGCTCCGGTGCATTGCGTCAAGACTCCGTAACAGGACGTACGGCCGACTGCGCGCCGTCGCCGAGGTCCCGGTGCCGACGAACGGCGGCTCGCCGGCACGGCCGCGGACCGGCAGGGACCTCCTGCGCGAGGCGGTCACCGGCGCAGGTCCCGGCCGTGTCGCAAACAGAAAGGCAGCACCATGGACGCAGCCGAGGCACTCGGGGAACAGGCCGAGGAGACCGCCCGGGAGACGGCGGACGACTCCACGTGGGAGACCCCGGGGCACATGGTCGTCGAGACCGCGCCGCACGTCACCGGCTGCTCCGGCGACCGCGTCTGACGGGCGCGGTGCCGCTGCACGTGCTCGGCGGCACTCGCCCGCTCGCCGCCCGGTGCCCGAACCCCCACCTCAACAACAGCGACCCCTTCGTCGACCCGGCGGCACCGCCGCACGAGCGGCTCGCCGGCCCGGGCGTCGAGGAGGCCTACGACGGGATGGTGATCGAGTGGTGACCACGCTGCTCGCCCCGGTCGGCGACGCCCCCTGGAGCACCGCGGAGTTCGAGTCACGGCTCCGCGCGGTGCCCGAGGAGCGGTACCACGACCGACACGCCTTCAACATCCGCATGCACAGCGGCGCGCTCAGCCGGGCCGAGCTGCGGTGCTGGATCGCCAACCGCTTCCACTACCAGCGCCACATCCCCGTCAAGGACGCCCTGATCACCGCCAAGCTCCCGACCCCCGCACTGCGCCGCATGTGGCTGCGCCGCATCCAGGAACACGACGGCCTGGACGAGGGCGAGGGCGGCATCGAGCGGTGGCTGCGACTGGGTCAGGCGGCCGGCCTCGACCGCGAGTCGCTGCTGCGCGGGGACGCCGTGCTGCCGGGCGTACGGCTCGCCGTCGACGGCTACGTGAACTTCTGCCGCCTGCGCCCGCCCCTCGAAGCCGTCGCCGCCTCGCTGACGGCACTGGCCGCCCCGGATCTGATGCGCACCTGCGTCGACGCCTTCGAACGCCACTACCCGTGGATCGAACCGGACGGCCTCGCCTGCTTCCGCTCCCGGATCTCCGAGGGCGGGCGGGACAGCTCCGAGGCGCTCAGGCTGGTCCTGTCCTGGGCGTGCACGCGCGACGACCAGGAACGTGCCGTGGCGGCGCTCCGCTTCAAGTGCGACGTCCTGTGGGCGCTCCTCGACGCGGTGGCCCACGCGCACTGCCCGGAGGGGTCGTGAAGGCGTCGCACGCGGCCGGCTGGCAGCCTGCGCTGGCCCCGGTCATCGTGCGCCGCCACGACCGGGACCGGGGCGCGGACCTGCTGGTCCTCCCCGAACGCGTCGTCGTCCTCACCGGCAGAGCCGCTCTCGTCGTCGGGCTGTGCGACGGGACCCGGACCGTGCCGGCGATCGTCGACGAGCTGGCCGGACGCTTTCCGGGCGCTCCGGTCGCCACGGACGTGCCGCCGTTCCTGGACCGTCTGCGACAGGAGGGCTGGCTGCAATGACGTCCGCCGCATCGGCCGGCGCGCCGGGGCCCTTGCGAGCTGACCATGTGCCACGGACGGACAGACGGACGGGTGCGGACATCTCGACGCCGTCGACGCACACGCCGCCCGTACGGAGCCGGGTGCGGTCCCGGACCACGGTCTCGTCCGGTGCCGGCCGAGGAGGGCGCGGGCGGTACGCCGCCGTGCCGTACCTGTCACGCGGTCAGGGCGCGCCGCGGCCCTGGCCGTTACGGCGGAGGCCCCCCGGCGGACGGGCGGTTGAAGGATGTCGCGGGGACCGCCGCACCCCCGGCGAGCCGGGGGGCGGGACGACGGCGGTCCCCGCGAAGGACACGGACCGGGTCAGGGCCGGTCTCCGCGTCCGGGGCGTCCAGGGGTCCGGGAGCCGCTCCGGAAGTCCTTGACGCCGTTGGCTGCCGGCCGGGTTACCTGCCCGGTCCCCCTGCCGACATCCACCAATGTGCCGGACGCGTGTTAAGCGGGTGCTGCGCGAACGTGTCGCGCTCGTACCGTTTACGCGAAAGGACTCCGCCCGCCGGTCACTTGGCGTCGTTCGCGAGGAACGCCAGCAGGTCCTGACGGCTCACCACACCCGTCGGCTTGCCCTCGACCAGCACGATCGCCGCGTCCGCGACGTCGCCGAGCACCGTCATCAGGTCGGCCACCGGCTCGCCGGAGCCCACCTGGGGCAGCGGGGCGGACATGTGCTTCTCCAGCGGGTCGTGCAGCGAGGCGCGCTGGGTGAACAGGGCGTCGAGCAGCTCGCGCTCGACCACCGAGCCGATGACCTCGGCGGCCATCACGTCCGGGTGGCCGGCACCGGGCTTGACGATCGGCATCTGCGAGACGCCGTACTCGCGCAGCACCTCGATGGCCTGACCGACGGTCTCCTCCGGGTGCATGTGCACCAGGCTGGGCATGGCGCCCGCCTCCTTGTGGCGCAGCACGTCCGCCACGGTGGCGGAGCCCGTCTCCTCCAGGAAGCCGTAGTCGGCCATCCACTCGTCGTTGAAGATCTTGGAGAGGTAGCCGCGCCCGCTGTCGGGCAGCAGGACGACCACGATGTCGTCCGGGCCGAGCCGCTCGGCGACGCGCAGGGCGGCGACGACCGCCATGCCGCAGGACCCGCCGACGAGCAGGCCCTCCTCCTTGGCGAGGCGGCGGGTCATCTGGAAGGAGTCCTTGTCGGACACGGCGACGATCTCGTCGGTGACGGTCCGGTCGTAGGCGCTCGGCCAGAAGTCCTCGCCGACGCCCTCGACGAGGTAGGGCCGTCCGGAGCCCCCGGAGTACACCGAGCCCTCGGGGTCGGCGCCGATGATCTTCACACGGCCGTCGCTCACCTCCTTGAGGTAGCGGCCGGTGCCGGAGATGGTGCCGCCGGTGCCGACGCCCGCGACGAAGTGGGTGATCCTCCCGTCCGTCTGCTCCCACAGCTCCGGACCGGTGGTCTCGTAGTGCGAGCGCGGGTTGTTGGGGTTGGAGTACTGGTCCGGCTTCCAGGCGCCGGGGGTCTCACGCACAAGGCGGTCGGAGACGTTGTAGTACGAGTCCGGGTGCTCGGGGTCCACCGCGGTGGGGCACACGACGACCTCGGCACCGTACGCGCGCAGCACGTTGATCTTGTCCGTGGACACCTTGTCCGGGCAGACGAAGATGCACTTGTAGCCCTTCTGCTGGGCCACGATCGCGAGTCCGACGCCGGTGTTCCCGCTGGTCGGCTCGACGATGGTGCCGCCGGGCTTCAGCTCGCCGCTCTGCTCGGCCGCCTCGATCATCCGCAGGGCGATGCGGTCCTTCACCGACCCGCCGGGGTTGAAGTACTCGACCTTGGCGAGGACGGTCGCCGAAATGCCTGCGGTCACGTTGTTCAGCTTCACCAGCGGGGTGTCGCCGACGAGGCTGATCATCGAGTTGTGGATACGCACAGTGTTCTCCGGGGTCTCCGTAATGGTGCGGCCAGCGTATGCCGGATGGCCTCTGGATTGGGCGACACCGGCTACGGGGCAGTTAGCTCTAGTACGGCAAGACGGCGGCCTGCGAGGGCCGCGAGGAGGTGGCTGTGTCGAGGGCGAGGGTGGCCAGGCGCATCGCGGCAGGTGCGGCGTACGGCGGAGGCGGTATCGGCCTGATCGGTGCGGCGGCGGTGGGCGTGCTGCTGGCGGAGGTCCAGCTGGCGAAGCGCTCGGTCGGCGGGGGCACGGCACCCGTCCCCCCACGGGGCAACGGCCTGTACGGGATGGCGTTCGGCCGGGACGACCCGCTGTACCTCGCCGTCCTCGGCGACTCCACGGCGGCGGGCCAGGGCGTGCGCAGGGCCGGCCAGACACCGGGGGCGCTGCTGGCCTCGGGGCTCGCGGCGGTGGCGGAACGTCCGGTCGAGGTCCGCAACATCGCGCTGCCGGGCGCCCAGTCGGACGACCTGGAGCGGCAGGTGACCCAGCTGCTCGCGGACCGCACGCGGACCCCGGACGTGTGCGTGATCATGATCGGTGCGAACGACGTCACGCACCGGATGCCCCCGACGCAGTCGGTGCGCTACCTGGCGTCGGCGGTGCGCCGGCTGCGGACGGCGGGGGCGGAGGTGGTCGTCGGCACATGCCCGGACCTGGGCACGATCGAGCCGGTGTACCAGCCGCTGCGCTGGCTGGCCCGCCGGGTGTCACGGCAGCTGGCGGCCGCGCAGACCATCGTGGTGGTGGAGCAGGGCGGGCGCACGGTCTCGCTGGGCGACCTGCTCGGCCCCGAGTTCGCGGCGAACCCGCGCGAGATGTTCGGCGCGGACAACTACCACCCCTCGGCCGAGGGGTACGCCACGGCGGCGATGGCGATGCTGCCGACCCTGTGCGCGGCGCTCGGCCTGTGGCCGGAGAGCGACGCGCTGGACGTGGACCGCGACGAGGACATGCTGCCGGTGGCTCGTGCGGCGGCGACCGCCGCCGCGGAGGCGGGCACCGAGGTCACGGGCGCACGGGCGCCCTGGGCACTGCTCAAGCACCGCAGGCGCCGTCGCCTCCCGGCGGCGGAGGTGCCCCCGACCCCGGAGAGGGAGCCCGCGGAGGCCCGGGTGGAGACGGACTGACGGCCGTACACTTTCACTGAACAAGCGCTTAGAAAAGAGGCCCGCATCACACGGCCCGTACGGTGACCCGGCTGGTACGTACGGGTAACTTCCCAGTCAGTCAGCCTGCCCGTCCTTCCTTTCCCTCATGGAGCCGTGATGCCCGAAGCCGTGATCGTCTCTGCCGCCCGTTCGCCCATCGGCCGGGCCTTCAAGGGCTCCCTGAAGGAGCTGCGGCCCGACGACCTCACCGCCACGATCATCGAGGCCGCGCTCGCCAAGGTGCCCGAGCTCGACCCCCGCGACATCGACGACCTGATGCTCGGCTGCGGTCTGCCCGGCGGCGAGCAGGGCAACAACCTGGGCCGCATCGTCGCCGTGCAGATGGGCATGGACCACCTGCCCGGCTGTACCGTCACCCGCTACTGCTCCTCGTCGCTGCAGACCTCGCGCATGGCTCTGCACGCCATCAAGGCGGGCGAGGGCGACGTCTTCATCTCCGCGGGCGTCGAGATGGTGTCCCGCTTCGTGAAGGGCAACTCCGACAGCCTGCCGGACACGCACAACCCGTTCTTCGCCGAGGCCGAGGCCCGCACGGCGGCCGTCGCCGAGTCCGAGGGCTCCACGTGGCACGACCCGCGCGAGGACGGCCTCGTCCCGGACGCGTACATCGCCATGGGGCAGACCGCCGAGAACCTGGCCCGCTGGAAGGGCGTGACGCGCCAGGACATGGACGCGTTCGGCGTGCGCTCGCAGAACCTCGCCGAGGAATCCATCAAGAACGGCTTCTGGGAGCGGGAGATCACCCCGGTGACGACCCCCGACGGCACGGTCGTCAGCAAGGACGACGGCCCGCGCGCCGGTGTCACGCTGGAGGGCGTCCAGGGCCTCAAGCCCGTCTTCCGACCCGACGGTCTCGTCACGGCGGGCAACTGCTGCCCGCTCAACGACGGCGCCGCCGCGCTCGTCATCATGAGCGACACCAAGGCCCGCGAGCTCGGCCTGACCCCGCTGGCCCGCATCGTCTCCACCGGCGTCTCGGGCCTCTCGCCCGAGATCATGGGTCTCGGCCCGGTCGAGGCGTCGAAGCAGGCGCTGAAGCGCGCCGGCCTGACCACGTCCGACATCGACCTGGTCGAGATCAACGAGGCGTTCGCGGCGCAGGTCATCCCGTCCTACCGCGACCTCGGCTTCGACCTGGACAAGGTCAACGTCAACGGCGGCGCGATCGCGGTCGGCCACCCCTTCGGCATGACCGGCGCGCGCATCACCGGCACGCTGATCAACAGCCTCCAGTTCCACGACAAGCAGTTCGGCCTGGAGACGATGTGCGTGGGCGGCGGCCAGGGCATGGCGATGGTCATCGAGCGGCTGAGCTGAGCCGGAGCGGAGGGTAGGGGTCGCCGCGAGGAACGAGCGGCGGCACCTGCCCGCAGCGGTGGCGAAGCTCAGCGCGACCAGACGAACCGAGCGGCTGAGCCGAGGCCGATCTGACGAGGTCCGTGGGTCTACGCGCTGTGGATCTCAGTTCGTGACGCAATCTCCCCCAGGATGTGACCTATCTCCTGGGGGAGACCCTTTTCCCAGGTCAACGCCTTTTCCCGGCTAAACACAGGAGACAAAGTCCTGTCCAATTCGTGACGTAATGCACTGACAGGAGGCGCGAGCACATCGCAAGCTGAGGTAGGAAGTCGGGGGTATCGAGTGAAACCGGGAGTACGTCAGTGAGCGCCATGTCTCTTGCCCTGCTGCTGACCACGGCCGCCGCCACGGCCGTGGGCGCCGCTGCCCTGCACGCCGCCCACGGACTCCGCAAGCAGGTCACCGCCCTGCGCGCCGAGCTCGCGTCGTCGTACGGGCCCGGCCTCACCGCCTCCGTACCCGCGGCGCGCAGCAGCGACACCGCCGAGATACGCGCGGCCGTCGCCGAGGCGCTGGCGGAGGAGCGGGAGCGCGAGCTGGCCGAGGCGCGCGCCTTCTGGGCGGCGCAGGAGGCCAGGGACGCCGCGGACGCCTCCGCCCGCTACGCCGGCGACGGCTCCGCGCCGCTGTTCGGCGGCCTTCCCGACGCCGGGGACGAGATTCCGCCGTTCTACGTGCCCCGCCAGGCGGACTTCGTGGGTCTGGAGGCCATGGACCTGGACGCCGTGGAGGCGCTCGACGACATGGCGGACCTGCCGGAGATGACGGAGTTCGCCGAGGACTCCCCCGAGCTGGCCGCCGCCCGCCGCCGCCACCCCTCGCACCCCGACTTCGTCCCGGTCCAGACGCCGGTGGTCACCGACCACGAGCGCACGGTCGCACGGCTCGAGGAGCTTGCCGAGACCGGTACCGAGCTGGCCGACGTCCGGCCGGGCCCGCTCGGGACGCTCGACGTCTACGTCTTCGCCGACGGGACGACGCTGTGCATGACTCCCGGCCACCGCGAGACCGCCGAACGCCTCTCCGAGGCGCTGCGCGCGGGCCACGCGCCCGTGCTGCTCGGTGGTTCCAGCGTCTCGGGCGCGTACGCCCTGACCTTCACCTGCGGCGAGGAGAGCGTCTACATCCTCGCGGACCGCGTGATCGCCTCCCACTGAGGCCCCCGGGCCCCACTGCCCGCCGAGCGCCCCCTAGAGCCCCGACCGCGCCGCGGCCTCCTGTACGAGGACGACGGCGGCGTCAACCTGTTCCGGACCTTCCGGGGTGTCCCGCAGGACCTCGGCCAAGTCACGGACCGCCACCACCAGCTGGTCCGCCACCGCGAACACGCCCTCGTCGGGCATGAGCATCGGCTCGCCCGACGGGTCCTCCAGACGCTGCGCCCGCACCGACAATTCCCTGGCCAGGGCCAGCCCCTCGGCCGCCGCGCCACGCTGGAGACGGCTCTGCGGGGCCGCCCGCAACCGGTCCGCGAATCGCTCACCGACAGTGATCAGCTCACTCGTATCAAGCACGCCGCGACCCTACGCGCCCTCGCGGGACTGTTGCCAATACGCGAACGCTCAGGCACGGTGGCGTGAAGAGCACACGCGCAATGCGTCCGGAGGCGCCGATGTCCCAAGTCTTCTCCGAAGAGACCCATCGAAATCTGCTCTCCCGAATCCCCGAATGCACCGGTCGTGAGATCTCCGACTGGCTGCGCACCGTCGAAGAAGGTCCGTCGCTCTTCCGCTTCGAGGAGAAGGTCAGCTGGCTCCGCGGCGAACACAACCTCTCGTACGGCCAGGCCAAAGCGATCATCCATGAGTACGATCTGAGGCGCGCCGCGCGCAAGCTGCTGTAGCGGCTTGGCGGAATCGCGCACGAGCAACGGAAAGGGCCCGCCCGGCAGGTGCCGGGCGGGCCCTTCGTGCGTGTGCCGCACGGGTGAGGACGGACCTGGATCAGTCGTCGCCCTGCAGGATCGACAGCAGACGCAGCATCTCCAGGTAGATCCACACCAGGGTCAGGGTGAGGCCGAAGGCCGCCAGCCAGGACTCCTCGCGCGGAGCGCCGTACGCGATGCCGTCCTCGACCTGCTTGAAGTCCAGGGCGAGGAAGCAGGCGCCGAGGATGACGCCGATGACACCGAACAGGATGCCGAGGCCGCCGGTACGGAAGCCGAGGCCGTCACCGCCGCCGAAGACGGAGAACAGCAGGTTCACCAGCATCAGCAGGACGAAGCCCATCGCCGCCGCCATCACGAAGCCGTAGAAACGGCGCGTGACACGGATCCAGCGCATCTTGTAGGCGATCAGCACGCCGGCGAAGACCGCCATCGTGCCGAGCACGGCCTGGGCGACGACGCCGTCCGCGATGTACGTGGAGACCGCACTGGAGATCACACCGAGGAAAACGCCCTCGAACGCCGCGTACAGCAGGATCAGCGCGGGCGACGCCTTGCGCTTGAAGGCCTGGACGAGCGCCAGCACCATCGCGACCAGAGCCGCGCCGACGGCGATGCCGTACGACGTGCCGAGGTTGGCAGGGTCGACCGGCAGCAGCACCCAGGACAGTATCGCGGTGAGCACGACCGTGCCGAGGGTCATGGCGGTGCGCGTGACGACGTCGTCGATCGTCATCACGCCCGTGCGGGCGGGAGCCTGCGGCGGAGCGCCGAACTGCGTGCCTGCCGGAGCGTAGGGGTTGGTGGCGTACGGGTTGCCCGCGCCCTGTGCGTAGGGGTTCGTTCCAGCGGCGGGGCCCCCGGCCTGCGTCTGCTGCGCGTTGAAGCCCGCGTAGCCGTTGTCGCGGCTGAACCCCCGTCGCGAGAAGACCGGGTTGCTGCTCCTCATCTCACTCCTCCTTGGCCACCGTGCGCGGCCTAGAAGTCAAGAGTAATGCGGAAGCAAAGAGAACACCCTAGTGCTCTGGGAGGATCTTTCCGAGATCGTGACGTACCGAAGGGCCGCCGGGCCGGTGGCCGGGCGGCTGCGGGGCGCGTGCCGGAGGCCGCAGGTGTGCCCGGAGCCGGACTCGAACCGGCACGCCCCGAGGGGCAGCGAGGTTTAAGCTCGCCGTGTCTGCATTCCACCATCCGGGCGTGTACGCGGCTCCGCGTTGGCACCCGAGCCTATCGGTGGAGATCGAACCGACATCGGCCCCGATGGCCCGATGTTGTCTTATTTTATTGGCACCTGAGGGTGCGTCAGGGCTGGTACATGGGTGTTCGTACCCGCATCACGGGGGTCCTGCCCGTCCGCGCACGGCATCCGGAATGACGGAAAACTGCCGGGCGCGTATGTCAGGTCGGCACCGGTGCGCGTCCCCGGAAGGGCTCAGGGGCGCTGTCATACCCAAGGATGACGAGCGCGTCGCCCGGTCCGACCGGAGAGGGCCCCGGGAACGGGCATCGGGAGTGACGATCCACGGCCGGTCGGGCGACACGATGAGGTGGTCCCCTCAGCACCAGGCCGACAGGAGCCCTTCTCGTGACCACCACGCCCATCGCTCACCGCGCCACCGCCGTGGCCGCCCGCGCCACGGACCTGTCCAAGGTGTACGGACAGGGCGAGACCCAGGTGGTCGCGCTCGACCGGGTGAGCGTCGACTTCCGCCAGGCGGAGTTCACCGCGATCATGGGGCCCTCGGGCTCCGGCAAGTCGACGCTGATGCACTGCGTCGCCGGCCTCGACACCTTCAGCTCCGGCTCCGTGCGCATCGGGGACACCGAACTCGGCTCCCTCAAGGACAAGCAGCTGACCCAGCTGCGCCGCGACAAGATCGGCTTCATCTTCCAGGCGTTCAACCTGCTGCCGACGCTGACCGCGCAGGAGAACATCACGCTCCCCATGGACATCGCGGGCCGCAGGCCCGACAAGGAGTGGGTGCAGCGCGTCATCGAGATGGTCGGTCTGCGGGACCGGCTCGGCCACCGTCCGGCCCAGCTGTCCGGCGGCCAGCAGCAGCGCGTGGCCGTGGCCCGCGCCCTGGCCTCCCGGCCCGAGATCATCTTCGGTGACGAGCCGACCGGAAACCTGGACTCCCGCTCGGGCGCCGAGGTGCTGGGCTTCCTGCGGAACTCGGTGCGCGAGCTCGGCCAGACGGTCGTCATGGTGACGCACGACCCGGTGGCCGCCTCCTACGCCGACCGCGTGATCTTCCTGGCGGACGGGCGGATCGTCGACGAGATGCCGAGCCCGAGCGCCGACGGGGTGCTCGACCGGATGAAGGCCTTCGACGCCAAGGGCCGCACGAGCTGACGCTCCCCCGCCCGGCGGGCCGTACGACCGGCCCCGTGCCCGGGGTGCGCGGCGACGCGTCGCGCGCCTGAGGGCCCCCTGCTCGCCTGTTGTCATCGCCCGGCCCGCGGCCGAGCCCGCCGGGCTCGTTCGTCGCGCGCCGGCCCGTTCCCAGGACACACCATGTTCCGTACCGCCCTGCGCAATGTGCTCGCGCACAAGGCCAGGCTGCTGATGACCGTGCTCGCCGTGATGCTCGGCGTGGCCTTCGTCTCCGGCACGCTGGTCTTCACCGACACCCTCGGCAACGCCTACCGCAAGCAGTCCGCCAAGAGCTACGACGACGTCGCGGTCGCCGTGACGACCTACGCAGATCCGGACGACAGCCGGAAGACCCCCGGCATCGACGACAAGACCCTGGAGAGGATCCGGGCCCTCGAGGGCGTGGCCGGGGCCACCGGACGGGTCTCCGGCTTCGCGGGGGTCGCCGACCGGGACGGCAGGCTCATCGGCAACGGCTGGTCCAACACCGGAGCCAACTTCGCCCCCGGCGAGAACGGCAAGGACCCGGCGTACGACTTCACCGACGGCACCGGCCCGAAGGCGGCCGGCGAGATCGCCCTCGACAGGGACTCCGCACGGAAGGGCGAGTACAAGGTCGGCGACACCGTGCGCGTCGCCACCAACGGCCCGGTGAAGGAGTACACCCTGGCGGGTGTGTTCACGACCGAGGACGGCGCGGTGAACGCGGGCGGCAGCCTGGTCCTGTTCGACACCGCCGTCGCGCAGAAGCTCTACCTCCTGCCCGGCTCCTACAAGGACGTCACCGTCACCGCCGCGGCGGGCGCGTCCGACGCCGAGATCCTCGACGCGGTCGTGCCCCTGCTGCCCGAGGACGCCACGGCCCAGACCGGCAGGCAGCTCGCCGACGACCAGGCCCGGCAGATCGAGAGCGGCCTGTCGAACCTCAACACGATGCTGCTCGCCTTCGCGGCCATCGCCCTGTTCGTCGGCGTCTTCCTGATCGCCAACACGTTCACCATGCTCGTCGCCCAGCGCACCAAGGAGCTGGCGCTGCTGCGCGCCGTCGGCGCCTCGCGGCGCCAGGTCAAGCGCTCGGTGATCCTCGAGGCCATGCTCGTCGGAGCGGTCGCCTCGGTGGTCGGCTTCGCCCTGGGCCTCGGCCTGGCGACCGGGCTGCGGTCCGCGATGAGCGCCTTCGGCGCGAAGGTGCCGGCCGGTCCGCTGGTGGTGTCCCCGACCGCGGTCGCCGCGGCGTTCGGCGTCGGCGTGCTGATCACGGTGCTGGCGGCATGGCTGCCCGCCCGCCGCGCCGCGAAGATCGCGCCGGTCGCGGCGATGAGCAGCGTGCACGCGGTCGCGACGACCAAGTCGCTCGTCCTGCGGAACAGCATCGGCGGCGCCATCACCCTGCTCGGCGCGGCCGGCATCGTCGGCGGCGCGGCGGTCGGCAAGGACGGCCGGATGCTCATCGCCGCCGGCGCCTTCCTCGCCCTGGTCGGCGTCATCGTCCTCATCCCGCTGCTGTCGCGGCCGGTCATCGCCCTGGCCCGCCCGCTGCTGCACAAGGTGTTCGGCGTGTCCGGCAAGCTGGCCGGCCAGAACGCGGTCCGCAACCCGCGCCGCACCGGCGCCACCGCATCCGCCCTGGCGATCGGCCTGACCCTGGTCACCGGCCTGTCGGTGCTCGGCGCGACGACGGGCCGGGCCGTCGACAGGATGACGACGGACAACATCCGGGCCGACTACATGGTCTCGATGGCCGGCGGCGGCGCCCTGGACCAGTCGGCGCTGGAGGCGATCCGGAAGGCGAAGGGCGTCAGCGCGGTCTCGCCGCAGCAGGCGACGTCGCTGGAGATCAAGGGCACGTGGCACTCGGCGTCGGCGGTCACCCCCGGTGCCGTGGAGAAGGTCTTCGACCTGAAGACGGTGTCCGGATCGCTCGCGACACTCGCCAAGGGCGAGATCGCGGTCGCCGAGGACACGGCGAAGTCCCACGGCTACAAGGTCGGTGACACGCTGCCGGCGGACTTCGGCGACGCGGACGAGCCGGAGAAGAAGGACGTGCGGATCGGCGCCGTCTACCAGGGCAACGAGTTCCTCTCGCCGGTGCTGGTGTCGACCGACCTCGTGGCCCCGTACGAGACCAAGCCGTTCATCCCCGAGATCTGGGTGGCGATGGACGGCGGTGCGAGCGAGGCGAACGAGCAGGCGCTGGTGGACGCGCTCGGCGACAACCCGGCGATGAGCGTCATGGACCAGCAGGACATCCGGAACATGTTCGGCGGCTTCATCAACACGGCGCTGAACATCATGTACGGCCTGCTCGCGATGGCCCTGATCATCGCGGTGCTCGGTGTGATCAACACGCTGGCGATGTCGGTGTTCGAGCGCCAGCAGGAGATCGGCATGCTGCGCGCGATCGGTCTCGACCGGGGGAAGGTGAAGCGGATGATCCGTCTGGAGGCCGTGGTGATCTCGGTGTTCGGCGCCGTGGTCGGCGTGGGTCTGGGCGCGTTCCTGGCGTGGGCGATCGGCGAGACGATCCGCTCGCAGATCCCGGGCTACGCGCTGATCGTGCCGTGGGACCGGATCGGGATCTTCCTGCTGCTGGCCGGTGTGGTGGGTGTGCTGGCGGCGATGTGGCCGGCGCGGAGCGCGGCGCGGCTGAACATGCTGATGGCGATCAAGACGGAGTAGGCCGGGGGCGGGGCGGGTCGGCCTGGGGCCGCCGCGCGGGCTTTCCCCTACCCGCCCCGTCCCGAACCGGGCTCAGCCCGGACCCGGTGCCGCGCTGTGCGCGGTGTCCTCGACCTCTCCCTACGGCCTGGCGGCCGTGCGCGGTGCCCCCCGGAGGGGGTGATTCGCTCCGCGAAATCCAGCCCCGCCGGCGTTCGAGGCGCGGGGCCGGGGGCGGAGCCCACGGTTCGGGCGGGGGTACCTCCCACGCCGCCTGGCGGCGTGGGAGGGCGGACGGGGGAACGGCCCCGCCGAGCGGTAGCCGCCCGCTAGACCCGCCAGTCCCGTGTCCGCGCGCGCAGGCCCGACTCGCCCGTCGTCGGCGTCCGGACCGCCAGGATCTGGTTGACTCCGATCCGGTTCCGTTCGAACGACACCGCCGACGCCGCCATGTACAGCCGCCACACCCGCGCCCGGCCCGGGGACGTCAGGCGGGACGCGCGGGGCCAGGACGCCTCCAGGTTGGCGACCCAGGCCCGCAGCGTGCGGGCGTAGTGCTCGCGGATCGCCTCCACGTCGCGGACCTCGAAGCCCGCCTCCTCCAGCGTGGCGACCGTACGGCCGAGCGGGGCCAGTTCGCCGTCGGGGAAGACGTACCGGTCGATGAACTCGTCGACGTGATACGCCGCTTCGTCCGTCTCCGGGCGGCGCGCGATCTGGTGGTTGAGCAGCCGGCCGCCCGGCTTCAGCAGCGCCAGGAGCTGGTCGGCGTACTCGCGGTAGCGGACGCGGCCGACGTGCTCCGCCATGCCGATGGAGGAAATCGCGTCGTAGGGACCGTCCCTGACGTCGCGGTAGTCCTGCACGCGGATCTCGATCCGGTCCGTCAGCCCCTCGTCGGCGATCCTCTTGCGGGCGTACGCGGCCTGTTCGCGGGACAGCGTGATGCCCGTGACCTGCGCGCCGTACTCGCGTGCCGCGTGGATCGCCATCGAGCCCCAGCCGCAGCCGACGTCGAGCAGGCGGTCGCCCGTCGCCAGCCCCAGCTTGCGGCAGACCAGGTCGAGCTTGTCGCGCTGGGCGTCCTCAAGCGTGCCCTCGCCCTCGTCCCAGTAGGCGCACGAGTAGACCATCGACGGGCCGAGCACCAGCTCGTAGAAGTCGTTGCCGACGTCGTAGTGGTGGCTGATGGCCTCCTTGTCGCGCCGTCTGGTGTGCAGCGGTCCGGTGCGGCGCCGCACCTCCTCGGCGGGGGCGGCCGGCGGGGGAAGCGCGCCGCCGAGCTTCAGCAGCCCGCGGGCGGCGGCCCGCAGCCGGGGGTCACGCAGCGGGTGCACGGCAGGGGCGGCGTCGGTGTCGGGGTCTCGCTCCCACACGATCCCGGACAGCCGGTCGAGCGCCTCGTAGAGGTTCCCGTCGACGTCGATCTCCCCGGCGACCCACGCGCGCGCGAGGCCGAGTTCGCCCGGCCGCCACAACAGCCGCCGCAGCGCCCGCCGGTGGCGTACGACGAGGACCGGCGCGCCCGGGGGACCGGACTCGCTGCCGTCCCAGGCCCTGATGCGCACCGGAAGCGGCGCTCCCAGCACTTCCTCGGCAAGAGTGGTCAGCCGCAGCGCGGCGTCGGCCATGGCGCACACCTCCGTGAGGGTGGTTCCGCGGAACGCTCCACTTGCGTCCAACACGATGCCCACCCTGTGTACTTCCCCGCACTACGCAATGCACAGGCAAAATGCCCGCACGGCACACCGGCGGACGCCCGGAACGCCGAAGGGGCCGCCCGCACCACGGATGGCGGGCGGCCCCTTCGGGGCGTTGCGGGTGTCGTTACGACGCCTTGGCCTTCTCGGCCTCCGGCTTCGCGACGACCGGGGCCGGCTTGGCGGCCTCGTAGAACTCCTCGCGCGGGCTCTCCATCGCGCCGAGGGAGACGACCTCGCGCTTGAGGAACATCGCGAGCGTCCAGTCGGCGAAGACCCGGATCTTGCGGTTCCAGGTCGGCATGGCCAGACCGTGGTAGCCACGGTGCATGTACCAGGCGAGCCGGCCCTTGAGCTTGATCTTCACCTTGCCCATGACGATCATCGCGACGCCCTTGTGCAGGCCGAGACCGGCGACCGCACCCTTGTTCGCGTGCTCGTACGTCTTCTGCGGGAAGCCGCGCATCCCGGAGATCACGTTGTCGCCGAGGACCTTGGCCTGGCGCAGCGCGTGCTGGGCGTTCGGCGGGCACCAGGCGTTCTCGACGCCGGCCTTGCGGGCGGCCATGTCCGGGACCTGGGCGTTGTCGCCGGCGGCCCAGATGTAGTCGGTGCCGTTGACCTGGAGGGTCTCGTTGCAGTCGACGTGGCCGCGGGGGCCGAGCGGCAGGCCGTAGCGGGCCAGCGCCGGGTTGGGCTTCACGCCGGCCGTCCACACGATCGTGTTGGAGTCGACCTCGAGGCCGTTCTTGAGCACCACGTGGCCGTCGACGCAGGAGTCCATGGAGGTGGAGAGGTAGATCTCGACCCCGCGGGCCTCCAGGTGCTCCTTGCCGTACTTGCCCAGCTTGGGGCCGACCTCGGGAAGGATCTTGTCGGCGGCGTCGACGAGGATGAAGCGCATGTCCTCGCGCTTGACGTTGGTGTAGTACTTGGCCGCGTCGCGGGCCAGGTCCTCCACCTCGCCGATGGTCTCGGCACCGGCGAAGCCGCCGCCCACGAAGACGAAGGTCAGCGCCTTGCGGCGGACCTCCTCGTCGGTCGTCGAGTCGGCCTTGTCGAGCTGCTCGAGGACGTGGTTGCGCAGGCCGATGGCCTCCTCGATGCCCTTCATGCCGATGCCCTGCTCGGCGAGGCCGGGGATCGGGAAGGTGCGGGAGATCGCGCCGAGGGCGATGACCAGGTAGTCGAAGGGCAGCTCGTACGCCTCGCCGACCAGCGGGGAGACGGTGGCGACCTTGCGGTCCTGGTCGATGGTCGTGACCCGGCCGGTGAGAACCTCGGCCTTGGGCAGCACGCGTCGCAGCGGGACGACGACATGCCGAGGCGAGATGCTGCCCGCGGCAGCTTCGGGGAGGAAGGGCTGGTACGTCATGTACGAGCGCGGGTCGACGACCGTGACGGTCGCCTCGCCGTAGCGCATCTTCTTCAGGATGCGACGTGCCGCGTACAGGCCTACGTACCCACCGCCTACAACGAGGATCCTGGGACGCTCCGTGGTGCTCATGCCATCGAGTATCCACCCCCCTCGGAGGGGGTGCTCGTGAGCCCCTTCACAAGCACTGCGGTGTGCTCTGCTACACTGCGCCGCCCACGTGACCGAGGTCATGGCGTGGTACGGGAACCACGGTGTAACGGAGGACGTTGTCCACCCCCCGTGAGCTGGCCCCTAAGCCTTTCTCGGCAGGAGAACCACTCCTCCTTCCCCTCTGAGGGCAACGCATACCGAATGCCTTGGAATCCGCTGCGGAACGCCCAACAGGCGGGTGGAGAGAGGGTTTCGGGGCTCCGGAGCGCCCGTCGGGGCCGAATTCCTTGTGAAGAACTTCACGAACTTTTTCGGCGACGGCTTCCAGGACCCTCCGATCAGTCCGCCCGACCCGGCCCGGCGGCCCGGACACCGTCGGATGCCAGGTCCCGCCGGAGCGGTTCCGCCCTGTTCGGCGCGCGACGGGCCCTGCCCGGTGCCAGGCTGGAAAAGGTGTGCCACGAGCCCTGAGACACCGCCCCGGAGGGAGAGAACCCGCCATGATCACCACCGACTTCGTCCCCGGCTCCCCGTGCTGGATCGACCTGGGCGCCCGCGACGTCCCGGCGGCGGCGGCCTTCTACAACGCCGTCTTCGGCTGGGAGGCCCATCCGTTCGGCCCCGAGCCGAGTGACTACAAGGCACTCCGCCTCGACGGCAAGGTGGTCGGCGCCATCGGGCCGCTCACCGAGGAAGGCGCCCGCTCGGCCTGGATGATCTACTTCCGCACCCCCGACATCGAGGCCACGGTCAAGGCCGTCGAACAGGCGGGCGGCTCCGTCCGCACCCCGCCGTCCCAGACGTCGGAGGAGGGCAGGTTCGCGCAGCTCACCGACCCGCAGGGCGCCCAGTTCGCCGTCCTGCAGCCCGGCAGCTACCCGGGCATCGAGATCGCGGACAGCCCGGGCAGCCTCGGCTGGGTCGAGCTGTACACGAAGGACTCGTCGGCCGCGCTGGACTTCTACGGCACGGTCTTCGGCTGGAGCGGCCAGGACATGGAGCTCCCGGGCGGCGGCGGCACCTACACACTGCTGACCCCGAAGGACCATCCGCCGGAGCGGATGTTCGGCGGCCTCATGACCGTGCCCGGCATGTTCGACTCGGGGGAGGCGAAGCCGTACTGGCACCCCGTCTTCGGCTCGGCGGACTGCGACGCCACGGTCGCCCGCGTGCGGGAGAACGGCGGGTCGGTCTCGATGGGCCCGGAGGACGCGGAGGGCGTCGGCCGGCTGGCGGTGTGCAACGACCCGGCGGGGGCGGAGTTCGTCGTGCTGACCCCCGCCCCGCCGGCCTGAGACACCTCAGAACCAGCCTTCGGCCGCCTTGTAGGCGATGCCGTCGAGGATGTCGTGCTCGCTGACGACGACCTCACGGGCGCCGATGCGCTGCATGATCGTGAGCAGGACGAGCGCCCCGGCCTGGATGACGTCGACCCGGCCGGGGTGCATCACGCCGATCGCCGCGCGCTCGTCGTGCGTCGCGTTCAGCAGCATCGTCGTGACCTCCTCGACCTTCTCGTAGGAGATCCGCGAGTGGTGGATCCTGGCCGAGTCGTACGTGTCGAGGCCGAGCGCGATCCCGGCCACCGTCGTCACGGAACCGGCGAGGCCGACCAGGGTGCGGGCCTCGTCGATCGGGACGGTCTCGGCCGCGAGGTCGAGCGCGGCCTCGATGTCGGCGCGGATCGCCGCGATCTGCTCCGGGGTGGCGGGGCTGCTCGGCGCGTGCCGCTCCGTCATCCGCACGCAGCCGATGTCGACGGACCGGGCGGCAAGAGAGAGGGTGTGGCGCGCAGCGCCTCCGTTGAGGGTGGTGGTGGGCGACGGGCGGGCGTGTTCCTCGCCGACGACGAACTCGGTGGAGCCGCCGCCGATGTCGACGACCAGGTACGGCTTGTCCAGATCGGTGCGCCCGGCGAGGGAGCGGGTGGCGCCGGTGAAGGAGAACTCGGCCTCCTGGTCGCCCGAGATGACCTCCGGCTCGACGCCGAGGATGTCGAGGACACCACGGACGAACTCGTCGCGGTTCTCGGCGTCCCGGGAGGCGGACGTGGCGACGAAGCGTACGGTCTCGGCGCCGAGCTCCTTGATGACGGCGGCGTACTCGCGGCAGGCCGCGAAGGTCCGCTCCAGCGCCGCGGGGGCGAGCCGCCCGGTGCGGTCGACACCCTCCCCCAGCCGGACGATGATCATCCGCCGGTCGAGGTCGACGAGGCTGCCGGACTCCGGGTCGACGTCGGCGACGAGGAGCCGGATGGAGTTGGTGCCGCAGTCGACGGCGGCGACGCGGGTCACTTGTCGTCCTCCTCCGTGACGAGGCCGGTCACACACGGGCCCTTGCGCCACCACTCGGGCAGCATCGCGATCGCCTCGTCCCCCAGCGGGTTCACGCCGGGGCCCGCCGCGAGCGAGTGGCCGACCAGGACGTGCAGGCACTTCACCCGGTCCGGCATGCCGCCCGCGCTGGGGAAGCCCTGGAGCACCTCGATCGCGTCGCGGCGCGCGATGTAGTCCTCGTGCGCGGCGCGGTAGGCGGCGGCCAGCTCGGGGTCGGCGGCCAGGCGTGCCTGCATCTCCTTCATGACGCCGTTGGCCTCCAGCGTGCCGATCGCGGACGCGGCCCGCGGGCAGGTCAGGTAGTACAGCGTCGGGAACGGCGTCCCGTCCGGCAGACGGGGCGCGGTCTCGACGACATCCGGCTGTCCGCAGGGGCAGCGGTGCGCGATGGCGCGCAGTCCGCGCGGCGGCCGGCCGAGCTGCTGCTCGAACGCGGCGATGTCCGCGTCGGTCGGCTCGGTGTGCTCGGTGGTGGGAGGAGGGGTTTCCATGCCTGCCTTGCTGCTGTGGTCGCTACTGGGGGCTACTGGCGGTCGGCGTCGTCCACGCCGTTCCAGACGTTCGAGTACCAGGGCCGGTCCGCCGCACTCTCGTCCTCACGGCGCTCCTCGGCGGTCTCGGGGTCGATCACCGTGTAGCCGGTCTCGCCCGGGAGCACGTAGTGCAGGTGCTCACGTGCCAGGCGCCGGATGTACATGTCGTCCTGGAGGCGCGCCTTCTCGTCGCGGAGCTCCTCGACCCGCTCGCGGGCCTCGGCCATCCGGCGTTCCTGTTCGGCGATCTCGGCGCGCTGCGAGACGTACTGGCGCATGGGGTAGGCGAGGGCGACGACCAGGGAGCAGACGATCAGTGCGAGGAACGCGGCCCGGCCGGTGAGCCGGGAGCGGCGGGCCTGACGGCGGCTCTGCGACCGGTAGACGCGGGCGGCGGTCTGCTCGCCGAGCAGCCGCAGCCTCGTCGCGGTGGAGAACCGGTCCGGCTCCGGCCTGCGTGCCATGCTCTCTCGCCTCCCCTTCACACGCGAACGTCCCCGGACACGGTACGGGACCGGGGCCGGGGACGTACGGAGGCGGGGGTGTCAGCCCGTGATCAGCCCTTGAAGCGCGGGAAGGCGCTGCGGCCGGCGTACACAGCGGCGTCGTCGAGGATCTCCTCGATGCGCAGCAGCTGGTTGTACTTGGCGACGCGCTCGGAGCGGGCCGGGGCGCCGGTCTTGATCTGGCCGCAGTTGGTGGCGACGGCCAGGTCGGCGATGGTGACGTCCTCGGTCTCGCCGGAGCGGTGGGACATCATGCACTTGAAGCCGTTGCGCTGGGCGAGCTCGACGGCGTCCAGGGTCTCGGTCAGCGAACCGATCTGGTTGACCTTGACCAGCAGGGCGTTGGCGGCGCCCTCCTCGATGCCGCGGGCCAGGCGCTCCGGGTTGGTGACGAACAGGTCGTCGCCGACGAGCTGGACCTTGGAGCCGAGCTTGTCGGTGATGGTCTTCCAGCCGGCCCAGTCGTCCTCGAACAGGGGGTCCTCGATGGAGACCAGCGGGTACGCGTCGACGAGCTCCGCGTAGTACTCGGTCATCTCGGCGGCCGAGCGGGCCTTGCCCTCGAACTCGTACGCGCCGTCCTTGTAGAACTCGGACGCGGCGACGTCCAGCGCGAGCGCGATGTCCTTGCCCGGGGCGTAGCCGGCCTCCTTGATGGCCTCGAGGATGAGGTCGAGGGCGGCGCGGTTGGAGTCGAGGTTCGGCGCGAAGCCGCCCTCGTCGCCGAGACCGGTGGACAGGCCCTTGGTCTTCAGCACCTTCTTGAGGGTGTGGTAGACCTCGGTGCCCCAGCGCAGGGCCTCGGAGAAGGACTCCGCACCGATCGGCGCGATCATGAACTCCTGGATGTCCACGTTGGAGTCGGCGTGCGAGCCGCCGTTCAGGATGTTCATCATCGGAACGGGCAGCAGGTGCGCGTTCGGGCCGCCCAGGTAGCGGAAGAGCGGCAGGTCGGACGCCTCGGAGGCGGCGTGCGCGACGGCGAGGGAGACACCGAGGATGGCGTTGGCGCCGAGCGAGGCCTTGTTGTCGGTGGCGTCCAGGTCGAACATCGCCTGGTCGATCAGGCGCTGCTCGGTGGCGTCGTAGCCGACGAGCTCGGGGCCGATCTGCTCGATGACGGCGAGGACGGCCTTCTCGACACCCTTGCCCTGGTAGCGGTTCTGGTCACCGTCGCGGAGCTCAATGGCCTCGAACGCACCGGTGGAGGCGCCGGACGGAACAGCAGCACGACCCGTGCTGCCGTCGTCGAGGCCAACCTCGACCTCGACCGTGGGGTTGCCTCGGGAGTCCAGGATTTCCCGGGCTACGACGACGTCGATGGACGGCACGAGCATCTCCTTCTGGGATGTGACGCGAGAAATGTGCAGAGGTCTGCTTGGCCTTGCGGCAAGAGCCTAACCGTCTCCGGGGCAAAGGCCGGCCGATGCCCGCCCCGTGGGACGAAAAAGGGCATGAACGCTGTGCGTGCCGGACAAAACGCCCGCAAGCTACCCGTAAGTAAGGCTCTTCGGGGCCCTTCACGACCGAACCCCGGCCCGGCGCTTACGGGGGAAGCAGCGCCGGACCGGGGGGCTCGGAACCCGTCCGCGGGCACGCGGACGGCGGGGGGTCAGCTCAGGTGGAGCTGCTGGCCCGGGTAGATGACGTCGGCGTCCTCGATGACGTCCTTGTTGAGCTCGAAGAGCTTCTTCCAGCCGCCCTTGACCTTCTCGGCCTCCGCGATCGAGCCCAGGGTGTCCCCGGCCTTGACCTTGTACTCGCCGTCGCCCTTCTTGAACGTGGCGGCCGCGGCCTTCTTCGGCGCGGGGGCCTCGGCACGCTCGGAGCGGGTGGTCGGGGCCTCGGCACGCTTCTCGGCCGGCTCGGCGGCGGGCTGCGCCGGCTCGGCGGAGCCGCCGTTGTAGGGGGTGCTGGACAGGCCCACGCCGCAGCTCGGCCAGGCGCCCTTGCCCTGACCGGCGAGGACCTTCTCGGCTATCGCGATCTGCTGGGACTTGGAGGCCTGGTCGGCGGACGGGGCGTACGCGGTGCCGCCGTAGGCGGCCCAGGTGGAGGCGGAGAACTGCAGGCCACCGTAGTAGCCGTTGCCGGTGTTGATGGACCAGTTGCCACCGGACTCGCACTGGGCGACGGCGTCCCACTCGGCGGCGGTGGCGGCGGACGCCGAGGTGGCGCCGAGCATCGGGGCAGCGATGGCGGCACCGGCGACGCCGGCGAGCGTTGCGAGGCGAGCCGCCCGGTCGAGGACGGTGGAGCGGCGGTGCTTGGCATGGCCGGAACGCAGCATGGAGCTTCTCCTCACCGACGCCTGCGAGGTGAGCTGTCGGGTTCGGGCCGGAAGAGTTGCCCGGCCGCGCGTCGTTGCGCGCGGCTCCACCCCCAGCCGTTCACGGCCGTCGTCTGCGACGGCCGGGACCGGCACTTACCTTGGGTCCCCCGCTCCTGCCTTCGGCGCACTGAGCGACGACTGTTCCCCCCGACCGACGGCAGGATTCGGCGTGACGGTCGACGGTGCCCGCGATGGCGAGCGGTTCAGACCGTAAACACACCGCTCCCCGATGTTCAAAGTCGAACATCGGGGAGAAATCGCCCGAACCGCCCTCCACTTGGGAGGCGTTTGCGCAGGTCGCGCACGGCTTGGGTGAATTTGCTGGACAGTGTCGGCCAGTTGCAGCAAAGAGACGCTTGTCTCACTTGCACAGAACGGACATATGGCAGCGAATCGCCGCTCGAACTACTGGTCGCCCAGGCCGAGATCGAGGCTCTGACCGGGGAGGATGAGATCGGGGTCGGCACCCACGGTCTTCTCGTTCGCCTCGTAGAGCGCGCTCCAGCCTCCGGGCACCTCCCGCTCGTCGGCGATGGCCCACAGAGTGTCGCCCGGCTGGACGGTGTACGCGCCGTCGGCTGTCACTCCGTCACGTGCCGATGCGTCACCTCGCGAGGCATGACGACCGCTTTCGCGCCCCTCGTCCGTGATGCCCGTTTCGGTGTCGTCATGGGCGGGCTCGCCGCGGTGCCTGCCCGTGCCGGTCGCGGAGTCGGGCGCCCCGGCGTCCGTGCCGGCGGACGGGGACTCGGACACCGGCGCGTCGCCGTCCTCGGGCGTGGGCGCCGGGGAGGCGTCCTCCGCAGGGGCCTCCTGCGGACGGCCCGCCTCGCCCCCGGCCGGGTCGTCGGCGGCCGCGTCACCGGAACCGGCCGGCGCGTCCGCGCCGGCGCCCGCGTCGGCCGTCGTCTCGGGGCTCGCCTCGGCGCCGTCCTCCGGGCTCGCGTCCGGCAGGGGCAGCAGGTCCCCGGGGTCGACACCGGTCGAGACGTCGTCGTTGGTCAGCCCCGCGATCGGGGCGCATGCCTGCCAGGCGTCGGGCCCCCGGGCGTCCAGCACCTTCTCCGCGACCGCGATCTGCTGCGAACGGCTCGCCAGGTCGGCGCTCGGCGCGTACGCCGTGCCGCCGAACTCCTCCCACGTCTGCTGCGAGAGCTGCAGCCCGCCGTAGAAGCCGTTGCCGAGGTCGGCGCTCCACATGCCGCCGCTCTCGCATTCGGCGACGCGGTCCCATGTGGCCGCGTCGGCGGCGGAGGCGGAGCCGGCGCCGAGCAGCGGGAGCGCGATGGCGGATCCGGTCACCCCTGCCGCGACGACGATGGCCGGAGCCTGACGGGGGCGGCGGTGACGTCCGTTCCCGGAGCGCATGCGGTTGCCTTTCGCGTGACTACTGGGGACTGTGCGGCCTGCTGATGCCTGCCGAGTCGACGGTGAACGTAGCCGCATTCGAACGTGAGTCACAAGTCGATGCAGCGCAGATCACGTGAAAGTCACAGACTTGACGGTGCGTCAGCTCTCGAGGGGGGTGAACTCAACGGGCAGAGTGCGCAATCCACGCATGATCAGCCCCCCACGCCACCGCAAATCGGCCGGATCGCCCGCAAGTCGCAAGTCCGGCATCCTCCTGAGCAGGGTCGCGATCGCCGTCTGTCCTTCGAGCCGGGCGAGCGGGGCGCCGAGGCAGTAGTGGATGCCGTGCCCGTACCCCAGGTGCTGGTTGTCGCGCCGGGCGAGGTCGAGCGTGTCGGGCTCGGTGAACCGCTCCGGGTCGCGGTCGGCGGCCGCGAGCACGACGAGCACGGGGTCGCCTGCGGCGATCCGCTGTCCGCCGATCTCCAGCGCCTCGGTGGCGAACCGCCAGGTCGCGAGCTCGACAGGGCCGTCGTAGCGCAGGAGTTCCTCCACACCGGTCTCCAGCAGCGCGCTCTCGCCGGCGGCGAGCGAGCTCTGCAGCCGCTCGCGCTGCACGGGATTGCGCAGCAGGGCGTACACGCCGTTGCCGATGAGGTTGACCGTCGTCTCGAAGCCCGCGAAGAGAAGGATGAACGCCATCGCGGCGGCCTCGTTCTCCGTCAGGTGCTCGCCGTGGTCCGACGCCTTGATGAGCCCCGAGATGAGATCGTCTCCCGGCTGTTCACGCTTGCGGTGGATCAGCTCGGCGAGATAGCCGCGCATCTTCTTCACGGAGCGGGCCACTCCGCCACGCGGCCCGCCGCCGTGACGGATCATCATGCCCGCCCAGTCACGGAAGTCGTCCTGGTCCTCGCGGGGGACGCCGAGCATGTCGCAGATGGCGTAGATGGGGAGCGGGAAGGCGAACTCGTGGATGAGGTCCGCCTCGCCGTTCTCGGCGAAGGCGTCGATGAGCCGGTCGGTCAGCTCCTGCACCCGCGGGGCGAACTCGGCCACGCGGCGCGGTGTGAACGCCTTGGAGACCAGGCGGCGCAGCCGTGTGTGGTCCGGCGGGTCGATGTTGAGCAGATGCGTCATCAGCTCGGCCTTGCGCTCACCCGGGATACCCGTCTTGCCCTTGGCGTGCGCGGGCTCGTCGTGGTGCGCCGGGTTCTTGGACAGCCGCTGGTCCGCGAGCGCCTGCCTCGCGTCCGCGTACCGGGTCACCAGCCATGCCTCCACCCCGGAGGGCAGCGCGGTGCGGTGCACCGGCGCGTGCTCGCGCAGCCAGGCGTAGGCGGGGTACGGGTCGGTGGCGAACTCCCAGGTGAAGAGTTCGGGCGGGGTGTTCGGGTCGTTCACACCCCGACGGTATCCGGGCCGCCGTGCCCCTCCGCCGCGCGGATCGCGTCACGGTAGGCGCGGGCCGCCGCGCGCAGGGCCGCCTCCGGGTCGACGCCGTCCGCCTCGGCGCGCACCGCGAGGTGCAGCAGCTCGTACCCGATGCCCTCACCGGCCGGCGGCGGCGCGTCCAGGCCCGCCGTCCGCACCCGTGAGGCGAGCTTGGCCGCGAGCGCGAGGCCGGGCTGGCCGAGCGGGACGCCGTCGGTCACCGACGCGCGCTGCTTCTCGATCGCCTTGGTGCGCAGCCAGTGCGCCTTGACCTCCTCCGGCGTCTCGGCGGTCTCGTCGCCGAAGACGTGCGGATGCCGGTGGATCAGCTTCTCGACGATGGTGCCGGCGACGTCGTCGATCGAGAACGGCTCCGACCCGTCCTCGGCGCGGCCCTCCTCCGCGATGCGCGCGTGGAAGACGACCTGGAGGAGGACGTCGCCGAGCTCCTCGCGCAGTTCGTCGCGGTCGCCGTCCTCGATGGCCTCGACCAGCTCGTAGGCCTCCTCGATGCCGTACTTGGCGAGGCCCTTGTGCGTCTGCTGCGAGGACCAGGGGCAGGCGCGGCGGATGCGGTCCATGACCTCGACGAGGTCGAGCAGCCGCGCGCCGGGCAGGTCGTACGAGCCGGGCAGCAGCTCCAGGTCCGGCATCCGCACCTGGCCGGAACCGCCGAGGCGGGCCAGTCCGTCGGTCAGCGCCCGGTCGCCCTCGCCGGAGGCGAGGACGACCACGGTGCGCCCCCCGGCACAGGCGTCGACCAGCTCCTGGGCGCTCGGCGCGGCCCGCTCGACGGCGACACCCGCCTCGCGCAGGTACGGCAGCTGCGGGTGGGCGGCGTCGGCGCAGTAAACCTGGTCGGCGGCGTGCAGCGTCTGCCACGCCGGCCAGGACAGCAGTCCGGGCGCCACGCGGTGGCTGGCGGTCAGCAGGACGATACGGCCGGCGTCGACAGGTTCGGTCACCCCTCGAACCTACCTCGGCTCAGGTCCTCTCTTTCGGTCGAGCCCGGCAGGATCCGAAAGAGAGGGCCTATGCGCCGGCCTCGACGGCCTCCGCCTCCCGGGACACCTGCGTGATCCAGGGCGCCTTGTAGGCGCCGAGCTCCAGCTTGGTGTCGTCCCAGGCGCCGTAGCGCGGGTTCACGTCGATCTTCAGCGACTTGGCGGCGGCCGTGAACGTCTCGTTCATCCGCTGCTGCCCTTCGGGGCCGTTCGTCACGCCGAGCGCGGCGGCCAGCTTGTTCACGAGGACGTCCCGGCGCACGACCTCGTCGAGCCGGCCGGGCGCGACCCCGCGCTGCTGCAGATACATGGCGGCCAGCTGTTCCTCCCCGCCGGACTGCGCGGCGAGAGCGGCCCGTGCGTCCTGGATCTCCTTGCGGGTGACCTTCACCCCCGCGTCGGCGGCGGCCTTCGCCACGATCCTGTCCACGATCAGGTCGTAGAGCTTGGCCCGCCCGAGCTGCCCGGTGTCCTTGATCAGCTGGGCGGCCTGGGGTGACGCCTGCTGCGCGTCGCGCACGTCCCTGACCTCGGCCTGGACGGTGGACACCTCGATCCGCTGCCCGCCGACGACGGCGGCGGCCCCGGGGTGTGCCTCGTTGCCGCAGGCGGCGAGGAGGGGCGCGGCGGCAATGATCGCGGAGACGACGAGCGCGGTGCGACGACGGCGGTGCAAAGGGGCCTCCCGGCGTGATTGTGCTTCGCTGCACAAAGCCTTGCGGTGATCGATGGTAGGCAGTCGCAGTGGTGTGGGCCACTGATTCGCCAAACGATTCGCCAGGCGGTCGGGATGCGCGGGGCGGCCGGGGCCTACGTGCGCACCCGCTCCCGCTCCGGAGCGTGCTCGCGGCGGCTGTCGGGCCGGAGCATGATCGTGCGGGAGACCACGAACGTCACGGGGATCGCCACCGCCGCCGCGATCAGCGGGGCGTAGCGGCTGCCGAGGTGGAGCACGTCCACCAGCAGGTACACCCCGCTCGTCGTCACCACGAAGTTCGCCGCGTTGGTCAGCGGGAACAGCAGGAACTTCCGCCACGTCGGCCGGGTGCGGTACGTGAAGTACGAGGTCAGGAAGAAGGAGCCGACCATGCTCAGCAGGAAGGCGACGACATGTGCCGCCACGTACGGGAGCCAGGTCAGCAGCAGCAGGTACAGGCCGTAGTACGTCCCGGTGTTCACCACTCCCACCAGGGCGAACCGCACGATCTGGCCCCGTACTGTCATTTCCCTACCAGTTCCCCCGTGCGCCTGTTCCGCTCGTCGTCCCGTAGGGGAAGGCCGGCGTTGGTCGCCTTCACCAGGAAGTGCGGACGCCGCTTCACCTCGTAGTAGATCCGGCCGACGTACTCGCCGACCACTCCGAGCATCAGCATCTGCACGCCGGCGAGCGCGATGACCGCCACGAGTAGGGTGACATACCCGGGGGTGTCCACACCGTTCACCAGGGCGACACCGACGATCCACGCCGCGTACGCCATGGCGACCGCGAGGAGCAGCATTCCCAGATAGATCGCGGCTCGCAGCGGTTTGTTGTTGAACGAGAGCAATCCGTCCAAGCCGTAGTTGAGCAGTTTTCCGAAGCTCCATTTGGAGCGGCCCTGCTCGCGCACCGCGTTCTCGTACTCGAAAGTCGTCGTACGGAATCCGACCCAGGCGAAGATTCCCTTGGAGAACCGGTTGTACTCGGTCAGCTCCAGAATGGCGTCGACCGTCCGCCGCGACAGCAGCCGGAAATCGCCCACCCCGTCCACGAGCTCGACGTCGACCAGCCGGTTGATCAGCCAGTAGTAGGCGCGGGCAGTGACGGTGCGGGTGACCCGGTCGCCCTTGCGGGTGCGCTTGGCGATGACCTGGTCGAAGCCCTCCTCGTGCAGCAGCAGCATGCGTCGGACCAGCTCCGGCGGATGCTGCAGGTCGGCGTCCATGATGACGACCGCGTCGCCCTCGGCATGCCGGAGACCGGCGAGCATCGCCGCCTCCTTGCCGAAGTTGCGGCTGAAGGAGACATAACGCGTACGGGAGTCGGCCTCGGCGATCTCCTTAAGGAGATCAAGCGTTCCGTCCTGACTTCCGTCGTCCACGTAGACCAGCTCGAATTCCTGCCCGAGCAGGCCCAGTTCGGCGGTCACGTGGTCGTGGAAGCGGCCGATGATCTCCTCTTCGTTGAAACACGGGACAACTATCGAGATCAGCACGGGAGAACAACAACCCGCCCGAATGTCCCCACCCCGTGTTCCACATGACATACAGGCGACCATTCGGTGAACTGACCCGCGTGCAGGATGTTTTGACGATCGGCGCTGGCATATTCGATTCATCATGTGGACTCTGCCCTCCGCGCGCGGCCGTGCCGCTGCCCTCGCCGCGCTGATCGCCGTCGGGACGGTGACCGCCGGCGACGCCGTCGCCCGCAGCTTCCCCTTCGGGCCGCGCACCCGCAGCGTGAACGACCTCGGCAACCAGTTCGTCCCGTTCCACGCCCACCTGTGGGACCTGCTCCACGGACGTGCGGACGGCGGTGTGCTGCTCAACTGGCAGTCGGGCTACGGCACCAGCGCGCTGCCCGACCTCGGCACGTATCTGACGAGCCCCTTCTCCCCGCTCGTCGGCCTCTTCCCGCGGGACGGGATCGACCTCGCCGTCTACGTGGTGACGCTCGTCAAGACGGCCGCCGCTGCCGCTGCCATGACCTGGCTGCTCACCGCCCTGCACAAGGGCAACGGCCGCCGGTGGATGGCGGGGGTGCTCGGCGCCTCGTACGCCCTGTGCGGCTGGTCGGTCGTGGAGGCGTCGTACAACCCGATGTGGCTGGACGGCCTGATCGCCTTCCCGCTGCTGTGCCTGGTCGGCGAGTGGGCGCGCAAGGGCAGGAGGCCGCTGCTCGGCCCGGTGATCGTCGCGCTCGTGTGGATCGCCAACTTCTACACCGCGTACATGGCCACGCTCGGCGCGGCGCTGGTGCTCGTCGCCCGGCTGCTGCTGGAGGACGCGCAGGCGCGGGAGAGGGTACAGGCCCTGGTGCGCGCCGCGTGGACGGTGCTGCTGGGCATCGGCCTGTCCGCCCCGGTCCTGGTCCCGGTGTTCCTCGGCTCGAAGCACGCCTACCCGGGGTGGACGAAGGAGTTCGCGCCGGCCGGCTGGACGGACGTGTTCGCCCGCACGCTGCCGGCGACGTACAGCTTCTTCACCCCTGCCGTCTTCGTCGGCGGAGGCGCGCTGCTGCTGGCCGGCGGCCTCGCCTTCAACCGGTCCGTGCCGAGGCGCGAGAGACGGTTGTGGACCGCGCTCGTGGTGGCGGTCGCCGTCTCGCTCCAGTGGGGCCCGACGCACCTGGTGTGGCACGCCTTCGCCACCCCGAACGGCAGCCCCTACCGGCAGACGTTCGTCCTCGCGGGCATCGTCGTCATCGCCGCCTGGACCTGTCTGTCGCGCTGCTGGCCGGGACGGCGCACCCTCCTCGGGGGCGGCGCCGTCGTGGCCCTGATCGCGCTCGGCGCGAGCACCAGCGAACTGGTCACGGGCCCGGCCTACCTGCTGTTCGCCGCGGGGCTGGCCGCCGTGCTCGGCGGCCTTCTGCTCGCCGCCCGGGGCCGGGCCGTTGCGGTGGCCGCGGTCCTGCTCACGGGGGCGCTCGCCGGCCAGGCCGCGGCGACGACCGCGTACGCCGACCGCGAGCGCCCGGCCAGGCTCGACGACTACCCGCCGTGGAGCGCCTCGCACAGCGAGCGGGCGGCGGCCGTCGCCGCCGCCGACGGCTGGCCCGGCTACCGCACGGACCCCGGGCGCACGCAGCTCACCGGCAACGACCCGATCCTGCTGGGCGGCCAGGGCGCCTCGTACTACAGCAGCCACACACCCGACGTCCTGACGCGCACGCTGGCGGCGCTCGGCGGCGGCTGGACGTCGCGCGGCCGCAGTCTGCAGTCCCTGGACAACCCGGTCACGGACGCCGTCTTCTCGGTCGGGGCCCGGCTGCGGACCGCCCCCGAAGGCAAGCCGCAGGTGGTCCGGCAGGAGACGGCCCCGCTCGTGACCGTGCGGCCGGCCGGCACCGAACCGCGCTACGGCGCCTCGCCGTTCCGCAACCAGGAGCTGCTGCTGGGCGCGAAGGTCTACGAGGCCCCGGTCGCGGGCGCCTGTCGCGTCGGCACCGACGTGTTCCTGTGGGCACCCGACTACACGGGGACGGCGCGCGTGGGCGACGGCCCCGCGGTCGAGCTGCGCGGCGGACAGCCCAAGCGGCGGGCGGCGCTCACCCCGCTCGGCACGGTCACAGAGCCCGGCGCCCGCGTCGTCTACGGCGGCCGGGCGCCGCGTGACGCGAGCGTCGGCTGCCTGGACCGCGACCGGCTGAAGGCCGCGGTCGCCGGTCTCACGAGGACGGGTGCGGTGCGGGTGGACGTCACGGACAGCGGCGTCACGGCCGAGCTGCCGCCGGGCACGAAGGGCACGGCCGTGCTCGCCGCGCCGCGGATCGCGGGCTGGAGCTGCGAGGGACGCCCGGCCCACTCGTACCTGGGGCTGGTCGCCGTGCCGCTGGACGGCACGACCTCGACGGTCACCTGCTCGTTCCGGCCTCCGGGCCTGGTGGCGGGGTCCGCCGCGGGTGCGGGCGCGCTGGTCGCGCTGGCCGTCACCGTCCTGCTCGTCAGGCGGCGAGCGGGCGCGGGAGCCGGCCCCCGGCAGGCGTGAGCGGCGGGTGGCGGCACCCCCACGCGGGCGTCACCTCCGCTCGACCTGGAACCGGAAGGTCCTTCACGGCCGTGACATCAAGACTTCACCTGCGCAGCATCAGCCCTTGGTGGGGTCGGGGGCCCTTCACGCGTACGTTCCCGGACATGCCCTTTGTGCCCAACCGTTTGACGAAGCGAGTCCTGCGCCCCGCCCTCACGCTGGTCGAACCGCGCGTGAGATGGGGCGTGGAGCGTGTGACCAGGACCCTGCGGGCCGACGTGGACTCCCTGCGCAGAGAGGTCGAGGAGATGCGCACCCGGCAGTTCGCGCTGGGTCTGCTCCTCGACAGCACGGGCAGGGGGACGCACCGGATGCCGACGCCGGGCGCGATCGACACCCTGGTGCGCCAGATACAGCAGGTGAGCGGCGGCAGCGAGCACGCACGCCGCAGCGTCGTCGTCGCCTACCGCACGGTGGTCGCCCAGGAGGCGCTCGGCGTGGGCAGGCTGGCGGGCTCCACGTCCAACGTGTGCGGAAAGCTCGCCACCGTCCCCCTGCTGGCCCCGCCCAACGGCAACATCCTCGAAATCGGCACCCTCCACGGGCAGTTCGCCTCCGCCCTGATGCGGATGCTGCACCGGTCCGGCACCCGGCCCGACCTGACGATCGTCGACCCCCTGGCCGGCTCCCAGCTCCAGCCGGGCACCACCCACCACGCGGACCCGACGGGCACCCCCGTCCAGGAGGACGTCGTGCGGGCCAACCTGGCGCTCGCCGGCAGCCCGGAGGCGTACGCGTCGCGGATCGAGCGGGGCTTCTCCTCCGACCCCGACGTGCGCGCGGCCGTCTCGGACCGGGAGTACGGCGTGATCATCGTGGACGGCGACCACTCCGAGGACGGGGTGCGGGCCGACCTGGAGTGGGTCGAGGAGATCGCCGCTCCCGGCGGGATCGTGGTGCTCGACGACTACGGCGACAAGAAGTGGCCCGGCGTGCAGGACGCCCTGGACAAGCACCTGGCGTCCGGCTCGTCCCGGCTGCGGATGCTGGGCAGGGTCTCGACGTCGGCCTATCTTCGGGCGAGCTGAGCGCCCGACGCCGCGCCCCGCGGACGGCCCCGCTGCCGGTGACGGCGGCGGGGCCGCCTTCCGTCTCATCCCGGGCGGAACTGCTGCTGCCGCTCCAGTGCGCGCCGCAGCTCCGCCGGGAGCTGGTGGTACGGACCGTACGCGCGCTCCGCGTCGAGCAGGAGCGACTGGAACTGGTGCCGGGCGGCCGTGTGGTCGCCGACCGCCAGCAGCAGGTGGCCGATGCGGTGGCGGACCTGGAGCGCACGGTCGCGGTCGGCGTTCTCGTAGTACGGCAGGACCGCGCGGTACTCGGTGAGGGCGGCGGCCGGCTCGCCGAGCTGCTCCAGGCACTGGGCCGCGTCGAAGCGGTACTGCAGGCTCTGCGGGTCCGACGGGCCCGCCTCCGCCGTGCGGTCGTCGGCGAGGCGGCGCAGCTCGGGCAGCGCGCGGCGGTACTGGCCGTCGTCCATCAGCGTCGCCGCGTACTGCTTGCGCAGGATCCGCACGACGGGCGAGTGCTCGCCGTGCTCTGCGGCGGCGGCCGGGAGGATGCCGCCGAGGATGTCCACCGCCTGGGTGATGCTGCCCTCGCCGAGCAGGCGCTTGACCTCGTCGACGGCCGCGGCCACGTCCGGCCGGGGCGCGGGCGCCACCGGCGGTGCGGCCGGCGACGGGATGCTCACCCGGTCCGGCCACGGCGCGTGCGGGCGCAGGAAGGGGCGGGTGGGGTCCAGCGGCCCGGCCGGCGCGCCGCGCGCGGGCAGCAGGGGGGCCAGCGTCTCGTACACCTCCTGGGCGCCGGACGGCCGGTGCTGCGGGTCCTTGGCCAGCAGGCGCAGGACCAGCGCCTCGAGCGGCTCGGGGACTTCGGGGCGGACCTGGCGGACCGGCAGCGGCGGCTCGTACAGATGCCGGTGCAGGACGCCGAGGGCGGTCGACCCCGCGAACGGCACGTTCCCGCTGAGCAGTTCGTGCAGGAGCACCCCGAGGGCGTACAGATCGGTGTACGGGCCGACCGCGCCGCCCATCGCCTGCTCGGGGGCCATGTAGGCGGGGCTGCCGATCGGCGAACCGGTGTGCGTGAGACGGGTGGTGTCCGTGTCGATGACGGAGGCGACACCGAGGTCGAGCACGGTGACGGTGCCGTCGGGCTTCACCATCACGTTGCGGGGCTTGAGGTCGCGGTGGACGATCGGCACCGCGTGCACCGCGCCGAGCACCGCGCACAGCTGGGCGGCGACGGAGACGGCCCACTCCCAGGGGTAGGGGTCGTGCTCGGCGAGATGGTCCGCGAGGTCCGCGCCCTCCACGTACTGCATGACGAGGTACAGGTCGTCGCCGTCGCTGCCCGCGTCGTGGACGGTGACGAGACCGGGGTGGGAGACCTGGGCCGTGACCCGGCACTCGCGCACGAAGCGGCGGCGCATGTCGTCGGCGGCGGTGGCGGCGGCCATGTGGTCGGGCCGCAGCAGCTTGACGGCCACGCGGCGGTCGAGGCGGGTGTCGTACGCCGTCCAGACCTGGCCCATGCCGCCCTGCCCGATGAGCGCGGACAGCTCGTAACGGCCCGCGACCACCCGGCCGTTCATCTGTCCTCCTCCTTGCGGAGCAGGTCGCTGAGCTCGTCGAGCTCGGCGCGGACCTGCTCGATGCGGCCGGACCGCGGCGGCTCGGAGGCGGGCGCGGGCCGCGGGGCGGCCTGGGGCTGCGGGGCGGGTGCGGTGGGCGGCGTGGGTGCGGGATGCGGCGGGGTCCCTGTCGGGAACTGCGGTTGCGGGGCGGGCGCCGGGTGGCGGTGGACGGGCGCCGGCGGACAGCCGTACGAGGGAACGGCCGTCTGGTAGGGGGAGCCGGGCATCGGCAGGGCGGGCGGCGGCGGCGCGGCGATCCTGTCGTAGTGGCGGATGTCCGTGATCAGGTAGTAGGTCAGCACCCCGAACGTGCCGATGGCGAACCACGCGATCAGCACGAGGGCCGCCGCGTCGGACAGCTCCGCCTCCGGGTCCTCCTCGAGTGTGCTCTCGCCCACGTAGATCAGGCAGGCCACGTGGAACACGATCAGCGCGCACAACAGGATCCAGTGCAGCGCCCTGCGCGTCACGATCGCGAGGCGCAGCATCGGGATCCAGCCCAGCAGGCCGCAACTCAGCACGGTCACGGCCGAGAAGACGACGCGCAGCGCGATGAGCGACCCGGCGGTGGGACGCGGTGGCTGCGGCGGCGGGAAGCCGTGGCCGTGCATTCCTGCTCCTGACACTGACGTACGAAGTGGGACGAGGAGACGAGCGTATACACCGACAAGGACAACGGCTCCGGGGTTGTACGCAGCAGCTGTCCGGTGCATCACTGCGGCCCGGATCCGCCAGGTCACCGGTCCCGGCCACGGTGGGTCACGCGGTCCAGGCCCGATAGGTCACCCGGTCCCGGCCCGGTGGGTCACTCCGGCCGCACGGTACCGTCCGTCAGCCCGTCGTACAGGCCCTGCACCAGCTGTTCGCCCAGCCTGTTCGCGAGCCGCAGCGCGTCCTCGAAATCGGCCAGCGCCCGGAAGCGGGCCCCGTAGCGCTGCTGGTCGGCGAGCGGAAGACGCGGCAGTTGGAGGCGGCGCACGTCGAGGCGGGTCGCGGTCGACGCGTAGCTGCTGGCCTGGCGCTGGTTGGCGCTGCCGCGCAGGAAGCCCGCGAGGAACCAGGGGTCGAGCGCGGCCGGGTCCGGGCGCAGGAGCTGGAGGTTGCGGCCGAGGGCCGCGCCCGACGCGGCGTCGTCGGCCACGCGCACGACCGTGCCGCCGCCGAGCACGGGGACGACGACGTCGCCCGCCTCGACCAGCACGGGCTCCTCCTCGGGGCCGTCGGGCAGGGTCCCGGAGGGGGGCCTGCCCGCCAGGACGTCCTGCTCGGTGAGGACCGCCACGGGGGCGCCGGCCGGAGCGGCGCCCGGTCCTCCGGCACGCAGGACGAGAGCGCCCGCGCGCGCGAGCTCCCCCACGGTGGTGGACGGCCAGTGCGCGGGGGGGGCCGGGGGCTGCTCGACGGGCGGGGGCGTGAGTTCGCCGGTGCGCCGCAGGCACTCCGTCAGCCGTTCGCGCACGGCGCCCAGTTCGGCGGCGCCGCCGCCCGCGGCGGGGGGCGGCAGATGCCGGGCGGGGGCCAGGTCCACGTCGTCGTCGAGGAGTTCGATGACGGGGACGGGCCTGCTCACGCCGGGGTTCTCCGGGGCGGAGCCGTTCCGTTCGAACGGCAGCCACGCCTGCAGCACCGTGTCCTGGACGGCCGGCCAGTCGAGCTTGTCGCGGCCGGCCGCCGTCGCCTGGTCGGTGCCCGCGGCGTCGACGAGGAGCAGGTCGGGCGAAGGCCGGTCGGTGGTGCCGGGCCTGCGCAGCACCCACAGGTGGAGCGGGATGCCGTACGGGGGCGCCGCCCCGGCGGGCAGGGCGATGACGGCGCGCAGGGCGCCGCGGCGCAGCAGCCCGGCACGGATACGGCGGCCGGAGCGGCGGGACGCGGCGGCCGGGGGCATCAGCAGGACCGCGGTGCCGCCGGGGCGCAGGCGTGCGAGCGCGTGCTGGACCCAGGCCAGCTCCGATTCCGTACGCGCGGGGAAGCCGTACTCCCAGCGGGGGTCGTAGGCCAGTTCGTCGTGGCCCCAGTTGCGCTCGTTGAACGGCGGGTGGCACAGCACGGCGTCCGCGCCGAGATCCCCGAACGCGTCCGCGCGCAGGGCGTCCCCGGCCGCCGCCCGTACGTCGGCGTCGGTGTTCAGGGCGAGCCGCAGGGCCGTGAGGGCGGCCAGGCCGGGGTCCGCCTCCTGGGCGTAGAGCGCGGTGGGCCGCTCGACGGCGCGCAGGAGCGCGCCGGTGCCGGAGGCCGGGTCGAGGACGAGGCCGGCGGGACCGGCGAGAGCGGCCATGAGCGCGGCGGGGCCGGGCGGGGTGAGCGTGTACTGCCGCGGATTCGCGTCGAGATGACGGCCCAGCAGGAACTCGAACGCCTGGCGGGCCCCGGTCTCCGCGGCGAGCTCCGCGACCCCGCGCAGTATCGGCACGGAGGGGACGAGCTCCTCGGCGAGCGGTGTCCTCACGGCGCGCGGGGCGCCGAAACGCAGGCTCAGCACCTCCTCCAGTGCGCCGGGCAGCACCTCGGCGAGGCGGTCGTCGGAGACCGCGGAGAGCTCCAGCCAGCCGGCCGGCCTGTCGCGTACGAAAAGGAGCGCGCAGCCGGCGTGCACCAGGGCCGTGACCGCACCACCGGGGTGGCCCGCCACTTGTTGCCAGACCCGTTCGCGCAGCGGGACCTCCGCCAGTTTCCCCTGGTCGCGCAGCCACTGCTCGACATCGGCGAGGGCGAAGGACGGGCTGGTCTCGGTGCCGCCGACGGGCCGGGGGAAGTCGGCGTGGCGACGCCGCCAGTTGCTCACTGCGGCACGGCCCACTCCCGCGAGCCGGGCGATCCCGGCTGCGGTCACCTCTGCTGCGTTGTCCGGCACCCGGCTGGCTCCCCTCGACCTGTTCCGGCGGCGCACCGGCGGCTGTCGCGCGCCCCGACGGGGCGGGTCTGCCCAGCGGGTGGTCCGGCGACCGTCCGCACGGGCGGTTCCGATGCTGTGGCGGCGATCCTACCCGCGTCCACGACCGACATCACTTCACACACCCATGCCACGTGAACGATGAACTCTTGTTGACTCGGTTCACACGCTCTGCTCTTATTGACCCATCGGAACACGGATCCGGCTCCACGGGTCCGCCACAAATTTCGGGGGGTACACCCATGTCGCAGTCCGCCCAGCAGCCCGAGGCGTCGCACGGCGCCTTGACGTACGGCGCTCCCGGCGCGCCCGCCCCGGTGCGCAACGGGCTCGGCACGGCCGCCCTGGTGCTCGGCATCATCGGCACCGTCACCGGGTTCATCCCGCTGCTCTTCTGGCTCGGCGGTCTCCTCGGCCTGCTGGCCCTGGTCCTCGGCCTGCTGGGCCGGGGCCGCGCCAAGCGCGGGGAGGCCACCAACAAGGGCGCCGCGACGGCCGGAGCGATCCTGGGGCTCATCGCGATGATCGTGGGCGTGGTGATCGGCGTCGCCACCGTGAAGGCCGTGGACGACGCGGTCGACGACCTGAACCGGACCACCGAGAACACGGCCCCGAAGGACCCGTCCGACAAGAAGGACGGGGACGGGAAGAACGCGGAGGCCGAGGTGCTCACCGCCGGCGAGAGCATCGTCTACGACGACGACCTGACGGTCACCGTCTCCGCGCCCAAGCCGTTCACGCCCGGCGAGTTCGCCGTCGGCCACACCAAGGGCAACAAGGCCCACCAGGTCACGATCACCATCGAGAACGCCGGCAAGAAGAAGTTCGACTCGACCCTCGTCACGGTCACCGCCCGCGCGGGCAAGGACGGCGTGAGCGCCGAGCAGATCTTCGACGACAAGGCCGGACAGGGCTTCGACAGCACGATCCTGCCCGGCAAGAAGGCCACGGTGACCTACGCCTTCGACACCCCGGCCGACGCGAAGAACCTCACGGTCGAGGTCGTCCCCGACGTCTGGTACGACGCCTCCCAGTGGGACCTGGCGCTCTGAGCCGGTCCCCGGCGCCTGATCCCGCCACCGCGCGGGACGGGACCGCCCCGGGCGGCCGGCTTCCCAGACCGGCGCCCGCCTCGCACCCCGGCGGCCGGCTTCCCTGATCGGCACCCGCCGAGCACCCCCGGCCGCCGGCTTCCCGTGACACCCCGCCGGACAGCCTCCGCCGCCGGCTTTCCCCTGACACCCCGCCGGACACCCCGGGCGCCGGCTTCCCCGACGCCCCGTCGGACACGCCACCCTCCCCCATTCCCTCCCTGCCCCGGAGCTCCCCATGCCTGCTACCGCCCCCCGCCGGTTCACGCGCCTCGTCCGTGCCGCGCTCTGCACCGGCGCCGCCCTCGCCGCGACAGCCTGCGGCCCCTTCTCCGGCGCGTCCGACGAGCAAGACGGACCCTTCCCCGGGATGTCCGGACCGGAGATCGCCGACAAGGCCGCCAAGGCGACCTCGAAGGCGACGTCCCTGACCGTCGACTTCGCCGGTGACACGACCGACGGAAACATCAAGGCGTACATGTCGATCGACTCCAAAGGCGACTGCAAGGGGACGCTCACCCTGGGCGGCACCGGGACCGCGGAGCTCGTGCGTGCCGGCGACACGGCCTACATGCGCTTCGACGAGGCGTTCCTGCGCAGCCAGAACGAGGGCGGCACGGCCGAGGAGAACGCGGAGGTCCTGAAGGCGCTGGGGGGCCGCTGGCTGAAGGAGGAAGCGTCCTCGCCCGAGGCGAAGGAGCAGCTGCAGTTCTGCGAACTCGACACCTTCCTCGGCGAGTTCCGTGAGGGCTTCTCCCTGATACGGCGCGGCGAGACCACCACGCTCCAGGGGAAGCAGGTGGTCGTCCTCACCGAGAAGGACGGGGACGCGAGCTACAAGTTCTACGTCGCCGCCGAGGGCGAGCCGTACGTGCTGAAGGTGGAGCAGAAGGGCGGCGAGGAGCCGGCCACGATGACGTTCACGGACTTCAACAAGCCCCTGGGGCCGATCGAGCCGGCCGCCAAGGACGTCATCGACCAGCACAAGACACAGCCGGGGCAGTGAGCGCACCGGACGCGAACGACCGGGGAGGCCGCAGAGGGGGCGGCCTCCCCGGCCGCTGTGCACGGCCCCCGGCCGCAGCGCCACACCGAAAGCCCGTGACGCGTCCTGGTCTTCGGATGGGTCGCCACCGGCACATGGCCCGGCGGATCCGCCATGATCCGCCCGATGCCGGCCCGGCCCATCGGGTCATGGGTGACGAACTCGTCGCCTCCCCGCCGCCGTACCCGGAGTCAGCCGCCGCACTGGCGCAGCATCGCCTTCTTGTCGGCCGCGGTCACGGGCAGTTCGTACGCCGTCGCCACCTGGGCGAAGCGCACGGCGTAGGAGCAGCGGACGCGCTTGTGGGGCGGCAGCCAGGAGGCCGGCCCCGAGTCGCCCTTCGAACTGTTCGCCCGGCCATCGACCGGCAGCAGATTCAGCGGGTCGTTGGCGAAGCGCCGCCGCTTGGCGTCGTCCCAGCGGGCCGCCCCCATCTGCCAGCCGTACGACAGCGGCACGACGTGGTCTATCTGCACCTCGGCCGCCCGGCGCTTGCGCCACTCGATGGTCCGGCCGGTGTACGGGTCGTCCAGCGTCATGCGCACCACCACGCAGTCGGAGCCCGAGCGGTGGGCCAGACCATGGCCGTCGCGGGCGAGCAGGTCGTTGCGGGTGTCGCAGCCGTTCCGTGAGAACGGCACCCCGTCCGCTGTGTCCATCCACGCGTAACCGAACTCGTCCCGGCCGTAACCGGTCCTCGGCCCGCGTCCCTTGGTCGCCAGCGCCTCGATGATCCCTCGGGCGTCCGCCCGCTCGCGGTCGGTGGTCAGGGCACCGAGACCGGGCCGGGTCCCCTCGGGGTTGTCGAGGGGACTGGTGCCCGCGGACGAGCCCGGTGCCCGTTCTGCGCCGGGGCCGGGCCGGGCACCGGTGCCGTCGCAGCCCGCGAGCGCGATGACGGCCAGCAGTGCGGCCCCTCCCGCGAACGTCCCGTGTCGTGTCACGCCCGTACGCTATCGGGCCCCCGGGACCGTACGCAGACGGGTCGGGCACGGGTCCGTACGGATGCCGCGTTCACCGGGGATGCGCACTGCCGACGACGGCCTGGCCCCTGGAGCCGGACGAACCGTGACCCGCGCGGGTGCGGCGGGGCCGGCCGCGGCCGGCCCCGGTCACCGACGGGCTACGAGCCCAGGATCGTGGTGAGGAACTCGCCCGTCCACGCCAGCAGTTCACGGCCCACCACCGGCTTGCCGCCGATCTTGCCCGTCGTCGGGCGCGGGACGAGGATCTGGTGGACGGCCGGCTTGATGACCGTGCGCGGGTACAGCCGCTTCAGCCTCAGCTCCTGCGACTCACGCAATTCCACCGGCGCGAAGCGGATGTTGGGCCCCTGGAGCACGATCTCGCCGACGCCGCACGCCCGGGCCAGCATCCGCAGGCCCGCCACCAGCAGCAGGTTCTCGACGGGCTCCGGCAACTTGCCGTAGCGGTCGGTGAGCTCCTCGCGGACCGCCTTGACGTCCTCCTCCGAGTTGGCGGAGGCGATCGCGCGGTACGCCTGGAGCCGCAGCCGCTCGCCCGGCGCGTAGTCGTGCGGGACGTGCGCGTCGACCGGCAGCTCGATCTTGACCTCCAGCGGCGGCTCCTCCTGCACGCCGCCCTCCAGCGAGGCCCGGTAGTCCGCGACCGCCTCGCCGACCATCCGCACGTACAGGTCGAAGCCGACGCCGGCGATGTGGCCGGACTGCTCGCCGCCCAGCAGGTTGCCCGCGCCGCGGATCTCCAGGTCCTTCATGGCGACGTACATGCCGGCGCCCATCTCGGTGTGCTGGGCGATCGTCGCGAGCCGCTCGTGCGCCGTCTCCGTGAGCGGCTTCTCCGGCGGGTAGAGGAAGTACGCGTAACCCCGCTCGCGGCCGCGGCCGACGCGGCCGCGCAGCTGGTGCAGCTGGGAGAGGCCGAAGTTGTCGCCGCGCTCCACGATGAGGGTGTTGGCGTTGGAGATGTCGATGCCGGATTCGACGATCGTCGTCGACACGAGCACGTCGAACTTCTTCTCCCAGAAGTCCACGACCACCTGCTCCAGGGCGCTCTCGCCCATCTGGCCGTGGGCCGTGGCGATCCGGGCCTCGGGCACGATCTCCCGCAGCCGCGCGGCCGCACGGTCGATCGACTCGACGCGGTTGTGGATGTAGAAGACCTGGCCCTCGCGCAGCAGTTCGCGCCGCACGGCCGCGCCGATCTGCTTCTCCTCGTACGGGCCGACGAAGGTCAGCACCGGGTGCCGCTCCTCCGGGGGAGTGGTGATGGTGGACATCTCGCGGATGCCCGTGACCGCCATCTCCAGGGTCCGCGGAATGGGCGTGGCGGACATCGTCAGGACGTCCACGTTGGCGCGGAGCTTCTTCAGCTGCTCCTTGTGCTCGACGCCGAAGCGCTGCTCCTCGTCGACGATGACCAGCCCCAGGTCCTTGAACTTCGTCTCGGACGAGAAGAGCCGGTGCGTGCCGATGACGATGTCGACGGAACCGTCCCGCAGCCCCTCCAGCGTCGCCCTCGCCTCGCCGTCCGACTGGAAGCGGGACAACGCGCGTGTGACGACTGGGAATTGGGAGTAGCGCTCGGAGAACGTGCCGAAGTGCTGCTGCACCAGCAGCGTCGTCGGGACGAGGACCGCGACCTGCTTGCCGTCCTGCACCGCCTTGAAGGCGGCCCTCACCGCGATCTCGGTCTTGCCGTAGCCGACGTCGCCGCAGATCAGGCGGTCCATCGGGACCGTCTTCTCCATGTCCTCCTTGACCTCGGCGATCGTGGACAGCTGGTCGGGCGTCTCCGCGTACGGGAAGGCGTCCTCCAGCTCCCGCTGCCAGGGTGTGTCGGGACCGAAGGCGTGGCCCGGGGCGGCCATCCGGGCCGAGTACAGCTTGATGAGGTCGGCGGCGATCTCCTTGACCGCCTTCTTGGCGCGCGCCTTGGTCTTCGTCCAGTCGGCGCCGCCGAGCCGGTGCAGCGTCGGCGCCTCGCCACCCACGTACTTGGTGACCTGCTCCAGCTGGTCGGTGGGGATGTAGAGCCGGTCGCCGGGCTGGCCGCGCTTGGCCGGGGCGTACTCGACGAGCAGGTACTCGCGGGTGGCGCCCTGCACGGTGCGCTGCACCATCTCGATGTAGCGGCCGACGCCGTGCTGCTCGTGGACGATGTAGTCCCCGGTCTCCAGCGTGAGCGGGTCGATGGTCTTGCGGCGCCGCGTCGGCATCCGCTGACCGTCCTTGCCGGCCGCCTTCTGGCCGGACAGGTCGGTCTCGGTGAGGACGGCGAGCCTGAGCGCCGGGTCGACGAAGCCGTGCTCGACGGAGCCGCACGCGACATGGACCACGGACGGTGTGATCTCGGCGAGATCCGCTTCGAGGCGGGCCGGGATGCCCTCGCCGCCCAGCACCTCAACGGTGCGGGAGGCCGGTCCGTGCGCCTCCGTGACGAAGACCGTGCGCCAGCCGTCGGCGAGCCAGCCCTTGGTGTCGGCGAGCGCCCGGGCGGTGTCGCCGCGGTACGTCTCCGGGGCGTGCATGCCCAGCTTGAGCGTGTCCTCGTCGAGGTCCGCGTCGGCGGCGAACGGGGACACCGACCACCACATCATGCCGAGCTCGCGCGCCCGGTCCCGTACGTCCGCGATGCCCCACAGCGAGGCCGCGCCGAGGTCGATGGGGGCCTCCCCCCCGCCCGCGGTCGCCGCCCACGACGCCTGGAGGAACTCCTGGCTCGTCGCGACGAGATCGGCGGCCCTCGTGCGCACCCGCTCCGGGTCGCACACGACGGCCATGGCGCCCTTCGGCAGGACGTCCAGCAGCAGCTCCATGTCGTCGACGAGCACGGGAGCCAGGGACTCCATGCCCTCGACCGCGATGCCCTCGGCGATCTTGCCGAGCAGCTCCCCGAGCTCCGGGTGCGCCTCGGCGAGCGCCGCGGCCCGCCGCCGTACGTCGTCGGTCAGCAGCAGTTCGCGGCAGGGCGGCGCCCACAGACCGTGCTCGGCGACCTCCAGCGAGCGCTGGTCGGCGACCTTGAAGTAACGGATCTCCTCGACGTCGTCGCCCCAGAACTCCACCCGCAGCGGGTGCTCCTCGGTCGGCGGGAAGACGTCCAGGATGCCGCCGCGCACCGCGAACTCGCCGCGTTTCTCGACCAGTTCGACCCGGGAGTACGCCGCGGCGGCGAGGCCCTCCACGACCTCGTTCAGATCGGCCCGCCAACCGGTGCGCAGCTCCACGGGCTCCAGGTCGCCGAGGCCCTTGACCTGCGGCTGCAGCACGGAGCGCACGGGCGCGACGACGACCTGGACGGGGCCTGCCGCCGGGTCGTCGGACGAGGGGTGCGCGAGGCGGCGCAGCACCGCGAGGCGGCGGCCGACCGTGTCGGAGCGGGGCGAGAGCCGCTCGTGCGGCAGCGTCTCCCAGGAGGGGTACTCGACGACGCCCTCGCCGGGCAGCAGCGAGCGCAGCGCGGCGGCCAGGTCCTCGGCCTCGCGGCCGGTCGCGGTGACGGCCAGCACGGGCCTGCCCGCCTCCCGTGCCAGGGCGGCCACGGCGAAGGGCCGCGCGGCGGGCGGCCCCACCAGATCGACGTGCATCCGGTGACCGTCCCCGGCCGCCTTGACCGCTTCGGCGAGCGCCGGGTCACGTACGACGGCATCCAGCAGACCGTGCAGGCTCATGAAGGGCTTTCCGTCCAGGAGGATCCGGGAGGATCCCCGGGGTGGGCAACGCGATGCGCCCGACACGTGGTACGGGCCGGGGGTCTCCAGCGTACGACGGCGGTACGACACCCGCGTCCCGGTCCCGCGCCGCCGGCCGGAGCCGGAACGTCCGCTGGGCCGAGTGCGACGGCGGTCCGTCCCCGGTTCGCCGGCGCAGGCGTCGAACCGGCGTACGCGGGGCAGCTCCACCCCGAGGCGCGCCACCGGCAGGCCGGTGCGGCGGGTGGCCGCGTGCTGCTTGAGCGCCGCCCGCGCCACCGGCAGGCCGGTGCGCCAGGCGGCTGCGTACTGCTGGAGCGCCGCCCCTGACACCCCGCCCCCGCGTCCCGCGCACGGCGACGGCCCCGGACGTCCGTCGTGGACACCCGGGGCCGCCGCCGTCGAGCCCGTACCCCCGTACCGGGCCCAGCTCGCGCGCTACTCCGTGGCGATGGCGTTCAGGACGTTCATCCGGCCCGCGCGGAACGCCGGGACCAGCGCCGCGAACAGGCCCACGAACGCCGAGCCCACGAAGACCGTGATGATCGTCGGCCACGGGATCTCGAGGACGCCCAGGCCCTCCAGTGCCAGCAGCTTCTGCGCCGAGGCGCCCCAGCCCATGCCGAGGCCGAGTCCGAGCAGCGCGCCGAAGAGAGCGATGACGACCGACTCCAGGCGGATCATGCGGCGCAGCTGGCGGCGCGAGAGGCCGATCGCGCGCATCAGGCCGATCTCCCGGGTCCGTTCGACCACCGACAGGGCGAGGGTGTTCACCACACCGAGGACGGCGACGATGATCGCGAGCGCCAGCAGGCCGTAGACGATGTTCAGCAGCTGGCCGATCTGGTCCTTGAGGTCCTGCTTGAAGTCGGTCTGGTTCTGCACCTTGTACTGGGGGTAGTCGGCCAGCGACTTCTTCAGGGCGGCGTACGCCTCCTTCTCCTTGCCGTCCACCGCCTTGGCGAACATGATCAGGTTCTGCGGCATGCGGCCGGCCGGGACGTACCGTGCGGCGGTCGTGAGGTTCAGGTACATCGCGCCCTTGTCGACGTTCGTGTCGTCGGAGGTGATGGCGGCGACCTTCAGCTCCGCGCTCCGCCCGTGCTGGAACGCCACCCGGATCGTGTCGCCGACCTCCACGCCGTGCTTCCTCGCGTAGTCGTCGCCGACGGACATGGCGTCCTTGCCGTACGCGGCCTTCAGCTCGCCCGCGACGGTCTCGCGGCGCAGGTCGTCGGCGTACGTCGGGTCGGCGGCGACCAGGTTCAGGTCCTCGATGCCGCCGTCAGGGGCGGTGATCTTCGCCCGCACGGACCGGTACTCGGTGATGTGCGCGATGTCCGGCGCCTTCTCCAGCGCCTGCTGGGCCCTCGGCACGATCGGCCGGCCGTCGTTGGCCGAGGACTGGACGATGAAGTCCGCGCCGACCGACTTGTCCAGCTCCTGTGTCGCCGAGGCGACCATGGACGAGCCGACCACGGACAGGCAGGCCACCAGCGCGAGGCCGATCATCAGCGCGGCACCGGTCGCTCCGGTCCGGCGCGGGTTGCGCAGCGCGTTGCGCTCCGCCATGCGTCCCACGGGACCGAACATCCGCAGCACCAGGGCGCTGATCACCCGGACCACCACGCCGGCGAGCAGGGGGCCGATGACGATGAAGCCGATCAGGGACAGCACGACGCCCAGGCCGAGGAACACCGATCCCTCGCTCGCCTTGCCGGCCCGGGTGGCGACGACGAGCGCGGCCGCACCGGCGCCCGTGAGGACGAGGCCGATGACGGCGCGGAGCAGTCCGGCCCTGCCGTCCGCCGGGGTTCCGGCGTCGCGCAGCGCGGCCATCGGGGAGACCTTGCCGGCCCGGCGGGCCGGGACGTAGGCGGCGAGCACGGTCACCACGATGCCGAGCACCAGACCGACCGCGGGCGTCGTCCACTTCACGGTCAGGTCGTCGGTCGAGAGGTTCATGCCGACCGCGCCCATGAGCTTCATCAGCCCGACGGCCAGGCCGACACCGGCCGCGACGCCGGCGACGGAGCCGACCACGCCGAGCAGCACCGCCTCGACGAGCACGGAACGGTTGACCTGCCTGCGGCTGGAGCCGATCGCCCGCATCAGGCCGATCTCGCGCGTGCGCTGGGCGACCAGCATGGAGAAGGTGTTGACGATCAGGAAGATGCCGACGAGGAGCGCGATCCCGGCGAAGCCGAGCATCGCGTACTTCATCACGTCGAGGAAGGAACCGACCTCCTCACGGCCGGCGTCCGCCGCTTCCTTCGCGGTCTGGAGCTTGTAGGGGGCGTCCAGCGCGGCGGCCACGTTCTTCTTGAGCTGCTCGTCCGCCACGCCGGGCGCGGCCGTGACCAGGATGTGCGTGAACTGGCCCTCATTGCCGAGGAGTCCGCGCTGTGCGGTCGCGGTGTCGAAGTAGACGACGGCCGCGCCCGGGTTGGTGACCTTGAAGGAGGCGATGCCGGAGATCTTCGCGGTGAGGTCGCCGGTGACGGCGATCGTGCGCAGCTCGTCGCCGAGCTCCAGGCCGTGCTTGTCGGCCGTGTCGGCGTCGACCATCACCTCGGTGGGGCCCCGGGGGGCGTGACCGGAGGTGATCTCCATGGACTTGAGTTCGTTCCTCGTCCAGTTGGCGGCGATGGTCGGGGCTCCGCCGTCGGACCCCATGTTCTTGTTCGACGAGTCGACGACGGTCACGCTCATGCTCATGACCGCGCCCTCGGCGGAGGCGACGCCTTCGGCGGAGGCGACCTCGTCGAGGAGGGAGGCCGGCAGGGCCTCCGGCCTGCCGGTGGCCGGGTTCTCGTCGTCGCCGGAGCCCTTGGGACTGACGGTGACGTCGGAGGCGGTGACGGCGAAGAGTTTGTCGAACGTGGTGTTCATGGTGTCGGTGAACACCAGCGTGCCCGACACGAAGGCCACGGACAGCAGCACCGCCACCGCGGACAGGGCCATGCGGCCCTTGTGCGCGAGGAAGTTGCGCAGGGAGGTCTTGAGGACGCTCATGAGGTGCGCCCCCGGGCGTCGAAGTCCTTCATCCGGTCCAGGACGGCGTCGGCGGTGGGCCGGAGCATCTCGTCGACGATGCGGCCGTCGGCGAGGTAGAGCACGCGGTCCGCGTAGGAGGCGGCGACCGGGTCGTGCGTGACCATCACGATCGTCTGGCCGAGTTCGTCGACGGATCGGCGCAGGAAGCCGAGGACTTCGGCGCCCGCCCGCGAGTCGAGGTTCCCGGTCGGCTCGTCACCGAAGATGATCTCGGGCCGGGCGGCCAGGGCGCGGGCGACGGCCACGCGCTGCTGCTGGCCGCCGGACAGCTGGGTCGGCCGGTGCTTCAGCCGCTCCCCCAGGCCGACGGTCTCGACGACCCGGTTCAGCCAGGCGGCGTCCGGCTTGCGGCCGGCGATGTCCATGGGAAGCGTGATGTTCTCCAGGGCGTTCAGCGTCGGCAGCAGGTTGAACGCCTGGAAGATGAACCCGATCCGGTCCCGGCGCAGTTGCGTCAGCTTCTTGTCCTTGAGCCCGGTGATCTCGGTGTCGTCGAGGTAGATCTGCCCGGAGGTGACGGTGTCGAGGCCGGCCAGGCAGTGCATCAGGGTCGATTTGCCCGAGCCGGACGGGCCCATGATGGCGGTGAACTGCCCCCGGGCGATGTCCACGTCGACGTGGTCGAGCGCGACGACCCGGGTCTCCCCGGCGCCGTAAGCCTTGACGACCTGCCGCCCCCGTGCGGCGACGGCCGTGCGCCCTCCGGTCTCCCCATGGGCGGGGGTGGTTACAGCCGTAGTCACGGTAGGTCTCCTAGCTGTGGGAAGTGACGACGTCCGATCGCCACGGATACGAGTCGAGTCTTGCGACAGAAGCGGTCACGCGCGCTGGTGCGAGGCGCAGTCCTGACCGGGGGTTCTCCCCACCCCCCGCCGGTGCGCGGCACCGACCGCGGCTGTAGGACCAAGGTAAGGAACGGCCCCGCACCTTCTCGTCGTCCGCCCGGACGACCGCTCCCTGAGCGGAAGTAAGGACAAACCCCTAGGGGCCTCCACCCCCAGGCGGAGCCGCGGTACGACGAGAGTGCACCCTCCCCCTGCGTCAGGTTCAAGTGAGAGGGTGTCCCCCGGAAATAGATGCAGGGGGAAAGGATCTGGACGTGAGCGTGGAGGAGACACCCCGGGGCCCCACGGCCTCCCCGGCGACCGGCGACTCGGCGGCGGGGGGCGGCGGGAAGGCCGACCCGGCCACGGCGCGCCGCGGGCGCGTGGTGGCCGCGCTCATGCTCGGGATGGCGCTCGCCGCGCTGGACGGGACCATCGTGTCCACCGCCGTACCGCAGATCGTGGGCGATCTCGGCGGGTTCTCCGTGTTCTCCTGGCTGTTCGCCGGCTACCTGCTCGCCGTCACCGTCACCCTGCCCGTCTACGGCAAGCTGTCGGACACCTTCGGCCGCAAGCCCGTCCTCGTCGCGGGCATCGTGCTGTTCCTGATCGGCTCGCTGCTGTGCGCCGTCGCCTGGAACATGGCCGCGCTCATCGCGTTCCGCGTCGTCCAGGGGCTGGGCGGCGGCGCGCTCCAGGGCACGGTGCAGACGATCGCCGCCGACCTCTATCCGCTGAAGGAACGGCCCAGGATCCAGGCGAGGCTGTCGACGGTGTGGGCGACGTCGGCGGTCGCGGGCCCGGCGATCGGCGGGCTGCTCGCCGCGTACGCCGACTGGCGCTGGATCTTCCTGCTCAACCTGCCGGTCGGCGCCGTCGCCCTGTGGCTGGTCGTCCGCCACCTGGTCGAGCCGTCCCGCCCCGCGCCCGCGGCCCGGCCCCGCGTCGACTGGGCCGGAGCGCTGCTCGTCTTCGCGGCGGGCAGCCTGCTCCTCACCGCCCTGGTCCAGGGCGGCATCGCCTGGCCCTGGCTGTCGGCTCCCTCCCTCGCGCTGCTCGGCGGCAGCGCCGTCCTGATCGCCGCCACGGTCGTCGTCGAGCGCCGTGCCGCCGAGCCGATCATCCCCGGCTGGGTCTGGCGCCGCCGCACCATCGCGGCGGTGAACCTCGCCCTGGGGGCGCTCGGCCTGCTGATGGTGGCGCCCACGGTGTTCCTGCCGACGTACGCGCAGTCCGTCCTCGGCCTCGGGCCGATCGCCGCGGGCTTCGTGCTCTCGGTGATGACGCTGAGCTGGCCGGTCAGCGCCGCGCTGTCCAACCACGTCTACACACGCATCGGCTTCCGCCTGACCGCGATCATCGGCATCGCTCTGGCCATGCTGATCCTGCTCGCGTTCCCCTTGCTGCCGTTCCCCGGGGCTCCCTGGCAGCCGGCGCTCATCATGCTGCTGCTCGGCGCCGCGCTCGGCCTCTTCCAGCTCCCCCTGATCGTCGGCGTCCAGTCCACGGTCGGCTGGTCCGAGCGCGGCACGACGACCGCGTCGGTCCTCTTCTGCCGCCAGGTGGGCCAGTCGGTGGGCGCGGCCCTGTTCGGCGCGGTCGCCAACGCCGTGCTCGTCTCCCGCCTGGGCGGGGGCGACCTCGACTCGGTCTCGCGGGCGCTGGAACACCCCGCCTCGGGCGCGGCGACCGACCAGCTCCGCAGGGCGGTGGCCGCGGCGGTGGACCACGTCTACGTGGGCGCGGCGGCCGCCGCCGGACTGGCGCTGCTGGCGCTGGTGTTCGTGGCGCCGCGCCGGTTCCCGGTCATCGCCGACAAGGCCGACGCCTGAGACGCCCGTCGACCGGCAGCGGGCCCGTTGCCCCGAATCGTCACCGAAACGACATACCGAACGGTCAGTAACCTCTTACGCAAGGGCTTTACCGGTGAGTAACGTACGCGGACCACCAGCGCTGTCCGCCCCCTCCCGGAGGCGGCAAGGAGCCAGAACGATGTCGTACCACCAGCTCTTCCCCGAACCACCTCCGCAGCCCCGGCCGGCCGGCCGCCACCGCCACGACGCGATGCCCCACGACTGGGACGCCCCGCAGCCCCGGGCCGGCGCGCGGACGCCACCGGACCCCTGGGACACCGCGCGGCCGCAGCAGCCGTGGAACGCCCCGCAGCAGCCGGAGCAGGACCCCGGCCCCGACGACCGCGGCGACCTGCGCGCACTCGGCTCGGCCTACCGCCGGCTGCGCCGCGTCGCGACGTTGACCGCCCTCGGCTACTTCGTGCTCTTCCTGATCCTGTCCGGCTACGCCCCTGGGGCGATGACGGACCGGATCAGCGGCGGACTGACCACCGGGCTCGTGCTCGGCCTGCTCCAACTGCCCGTGGCGCTCGCCGCGATCGCGGTCTACGAACGGATCGCGCGCAGGCGGGTCGACCCGCTCGTGCGCGCGATACGGGCACGGGCCGAGGCGGCCGCCGCCGACCGGACCGAACATCAGAGCCGTCCGGGCCGCCCCGCGTGGCAGCAGTCCATGGGAGGTACGCGCGCATGACCGGCTTCAGCTCCGAGGCGCAGACCATGTCGCTGATCGCCTTCATGACCGTCATCACCGTCACGCTCCTGCTGTGCGTGATGACCGGCCCGGACCGCGACGACCTGGGCGAGTTCTACACCGGCTACCGCTCCCTGACACCCGTGCAGAGCGGCCTCGCCATCGCCGGCGACTACATCTCCGCCGGCACCGTGCTCGGCACCATCGGCATCATCGCGCTCGTCGGCTACGACGGGGTGACACTCGCCCTGAGCACCGTGCTCTCCCTGGTGCTGATGATGTTCCTGCTGGCCGAACCCCTGCGCAACGCGGGCCGGTTCACCATGGGCGACGTCTTCGCACGCCGCGCCCCCGGCCCCGCCGTACGGATCGTCACGGCCGCGGTCACCCTCACCGCACTGCTGCCGCTGGTCGTCTTCCAGCTCGCCGGCGCGGGCGACCTGCTCGCCGTCGTCCTCGGCTTCCACGCCGACGGGTTCAAGACCGGGGCCATCGTGTTCCTCGGCCTGCTGATGATCGCGTACGCGGCGATCGGCGGGATGAAGGGCACCGCCTTCATCCAGATCGTCAAGACCGTCGTCCTGCTCGCCGCGGCCACCGCCGTCACGCTGCTCGTCCTCGAACGCTTCGACTTCAGCCTGCCCGTCCTGCTGGATGCCGCCGCGCGGGGCAGCGGGGCGGGCGACGCCTACCTCGCCTCCGGGCTCCAGTTCGCCGGCGACGAAATCGACATGATCAGCACACAGTTGACGGTCGTGCTCGGCGCGGCCGTCCTGCCGCAGATCACGATGCGCATGTTCACCGCGCGCAGCGCCACCGCCGTGCGGCGGTCGATGTCGTGGGCCGTCTCCATCGTCGTCGTGACCTGCCTGCTGATCGTCGTCATCGGCTTCGGCGCTGCGGCCGTCGTCGGGCACGAGACGCTCGTCGCCGGAGAGCCGCAGGGCAAGACCGCGTTCCTGATGGTCACCCAGGCCGTTCTCGGCTCCGACCCCACGACGCTCGAAACACTGCTGTTCACGGCGGTCGCCACGGCGATCTTCCTCACGCTGCTCGCCTCCGTCGCCGGAATCACGCTCGCCTGCGCCAACTCCCTGGCGCACGACCTCGTCGCGCACGGGCTGCGGCGCCGTACGACGCTGCCGCCCCGCACGGAGACGGCCATCGCCCGGGCCGCCGCGGCCGGGGTCGGCCTGGTCGCCCTCGTCATCGCCGCCGGGGCCCGGCACCTCAACCTCCAGGCGCTGCTGACCCTGTCGTTCTGCATCGGCGCCTCGGCGGTCGCCCCGGCGCTCGTCTACAGCCTCTTCTGGCGCCGCTTCTCCCGCACGGGCCTGCTCGCCACCCTCGTGACGGGCACCGTCGCCTCGCTGATCCTGATGACCGGAAGCAACCTCGTGTCCGGATCGCCGCAGTCCGTCTTCCCGGACGCGGACTTCAACTGGTTCCCGTTCACGACGACCGGCCTCGTGTCCGTCCCGCTGGGCTTCCTCGCGGGCCGTCTGGGCACGGTCCTGTCCGAACGCGACCGGGCCGGGCAACGGCAGCGCTACGAGGAGCTGGAACCGGAGATCCTGGCCGGCGCCGTGGACACCCCCTCCGGGCCGTGACGACGACGGGGCCGCGGTCCTGAAGACACGGCCGGGCGCCGCGGTCCGCCCTCGCGGACCACGGCGCCCGGCCTGCTGCTCAGCGGGTCAGAGCAGCCCGTCCCACATCTGCTCCAGCAGCACCGACCACCAGCTCTCCGGAGACGACAGCGCCGCCGGGTCAAGGGCGGCCAACTGCGCCTGGAAGTCGACCGTCCAGCGGCCCGCCTGCTCCGGGTTCAGCCCGAAGCGCAGCCGCCACATGCGGCCGAGCAGCGCCATGCAGCGCACGAACTCGGGCAGGCCCGTGTTCACGAACTGCGGCGCCACCGGCGCACCGCCCGGGCCGCCCTCGACCGGGACCGCCACGATGTGAGCCGTGCCGTACTGGACACAGACCGCACGGCCGAAGTCGCTGCCGAGCACCAGGTACGAGCCCGCGTCCGACGCGGGCTGCACCTGCCGCTGCGCGGCCAGCTCCGCGAGCGTCGGCACCACCGGCTGCGCCGGCTGCGCCCAGAAGAACGGGTTGAAGTCGCCCGGCAGGCCCGCCCAGACCAGGGTCGCCGCCACGATCTCCGGCACACCCTGGCGCGACACCGCCCGCTGGTCGAACCGGCACAGCCCCTGCGGGCCGAACGCCGCCGCCAGCTCCTGCGCGACACCCTCCGGGGGGATCGGCGGAGCGGGCGGGACCTGCGGCAGCGGGGCACGCACCGGTGCCGGCCGGGCGGGCCCGTCCGCGACCTGGTGCAACTCGCCCTGGTGGGCGATCAGTTGTGCCATGCCCTGCTGACGGGACGCGTGGTCCCTGCCGTACGGGGCGATCGAGGTGATCCGCGCCTGCGGCCACGTCTCACGGATCATGCGCGCGCAGTACGCCCCGGGCAGCTCGCACGACTCCAGCTCGGTGTGCAGCTCCAGCACCTGCTGCGGCGGCACGTTCATGGCGCGCAGCTCGTGCAGGATCTGCCACTCCGGATGCGGGGTGCCCGGCGCCGAACGGCGGATCAGCTGGGCCTCGGAGCCGTCGGGCGCGCGGTAGCGCAGCACCGCCTGGTAGCCGGGGCCGACCGTCGGCGCGCCGGAGGGCTGCTGCGGGTAGCCGTACGCGGGCGAGCCGCCCGCCGGCTGCCCGGGCCGCGGCATGTGCGGCAGTGGGCCGGGAGGGCCCGGAGGCTGCGGCGCACCCGGACCCATCTGCGCAGGACCCGCCAGCATCGTCGCCGCATGATGCACCCCACCACCACCAGGCGGCGTCGCACCAGGAGGCGCGGGCGAACCCGGAGGCGGCGGCGTCGAACCCACGGCAGGCGGCGGACCAGGAGGCCCCGGAGGCTGCGGCGCACCCGGACCCATCTGCGCAGGACCCGCCAGCATCGTCGCCGCATGATGCACCCCACCACCAGGAGGCGGCGTCGCACCAGGAGGCGCAGGCGAACCCGGAGGCGGCGGCGTCGAACCCACGGCAGGCGGCGGGCCGGGAGGCCCCGGAGGCTGCGGCGCACCCGGACCCATCTGCGCAGGACCCGCCAGCATCGTCGCCGCATGATGCACCCCACCACCACCAGGCGGCGTCGCACCAGGAGGCGCGGGCGGACCCGGAGGCGGCGGCGTCGAACCGGACGGCGCCGGGGGCTGGTGCCCCTCCGGCCCGAGCTGCGGGACGAGCTGCGTCGGCAGATAACCTCCCGCGGGCGCGCCGGGAGTCCCCGGGCCCGTCGGCGGCGGTGTGGCACCCGGCCGCGCGCCGGGCGTGCCCGGAGCACCGGGCGGCGGCGGAGGTGTCGCGCCCCCGGCAGCCGCACCGCGCGCACCGCGCGGCGGAAGGACCGCCTTGCTCGTCGCCGCGTCCGCGATGTCGGCCGCGCTCGTGCCCTGCGGCGCCGCCGGCGGGCCGGCGGGCGGCGGCGTCACCGCGGGCGCGGGGACGGACGAGGAGGCAGCCGAGGAAGCGGGCGGCTGCGCGCCCGGCCCGGCCTGGGGATCGAGCGCCGGAGCGACCGTGGTACGCGGCAGCTGGCTCCCGCCCGACATGAGCGCCGTCGGAGCATCCGGGGCGACCGGTGGCGGGGTGGCGTCGTCGTCCACCGTCACCGGCGGTGCGAACACCGTCGCGGGCAGCGGCACGGACGCGTCGTCGCCGCCGTCCGCGCTCGTGTCGGTCCAGCCGGTGCTCCCGGCCGGACGCGCGGGCACACCGTCGGACGCCGTCGGCTCGTGGTCGCCGCCGCCCGCGCTCGGCCACGCCGGGCCGCGCGGGGCGTCCTCGTCCGCGGCAGCGCCGGCATCCGGCCACGGGGCGGCGGAAGACGCCGACGAGGAACTCACGGCTCCCGGCGAGGAGTTGCCACCGGACGAGCCGGCGTCGTCGTCGCCCGCGGCGGGGCCGAACGCCTGACCGGAGGCGCCGGGAGAGGACGGCACACCCGCCGGCGCGGGCGACGCCTCGGCGTCCGCGCCGGACACCGACGCGCGCCGGTCCGGGATGCCCAGCTTGTCCGCCGCTTCCTGCAACCACTCCGGCGGGCTCAGCAGGAACGACGTCTGGTTCAGATCGATACGCTGCGGCGGCTCCGCCGCAGACGGGGCCGCCGCGACCGCCTGCGCCCCGTACTCCTCCTCGTACCGGCGGATCACCTCACCCACCGGCAGCCCCGGCCACAGCGTCGCCTCACCGCTGTCCCGGGCGATCACCAGCCGCTGGTCACCGCCGTCCGAACGCGCACCTCCCTCGCGGTCCTCCGCCCACACCACGAAGCCCAGCTCGAACTCCCGCACCCGCACCTCCCGGTGCTGGTACGCGGGCACATCGCCGTTCACCCACTCCTCGGCGCGCTCCTGCGCCTGCGCAAACGTCACCATCGGACCGTCACCCCTCGCCCGGAACCGGAACGGCCCGCGCGAAGCCGCCGTCCACCATCAGATTCGCCACGGTCTCCAGCTCCGGCGGATTGCCGGCGAGCCGCCGCAGGAACGCGTCGAAGTCCTCGCCGCACGGCAACAGCAGGCGATCCACCCGCTCCTGCACGCTCCAGCCGGCCGCTTCGCTGACGTCCCGCGCGTCGTCGTACGCGCAGAACCACACCGACCCGACGTCCGAACCCCTCACCTTCACCGCGAGGATCCCGCCCTGGACGAACGCGACGCCCAGATAGTCCTTCGTCAGATGGTCGCGAAGACACTTGTTGACGTACACCAGGTCGTTCACCGCGGCCTCGTCCCGCACCGTGAAGAACGGCTGGTCCACCAGCAGCCCCAGCTCGGCGTCGAGCGCCGCGCCCACCGGCGCCGAGCCGCCCGCCGCCTTCAGGAACGAGCGGTACGGCCCCGGCAGCCGGTAGCCGAGATCCTCCTCGACACCCTGCAACTGCTGCTCCGTCACCGACACCGCGTTCCTCGGCAGACCGAAGTGCGCGGGCCGCGTCTCCTGGAGCGGGCGCGTGCCGCGCTTGCCCTGGTCCACCGGAGCCGTCGCCAGACCGCCGTGATGCCGCAGCAGCGCCTTCACCTCGACCGGCACCAGCTCGAGCCGGCGCGTCCCCGGCACGTGGTGCCAGGTCCAGCCGTGCGGCGTCGCCACCGCGGGAACCGCGTCCCACAGCGCGTGCCCGTCCGCGTGCAGCGCCGCGTTCGCCGACACGAAGTCGGTGAGCCGCAGCTCGTCCACGCCGAAACCCTCCGGGGGCTCGGCGATCTCCGCGGCCGCGCGCGCGTACGGCGAGAAGTCCGGGAAGCCGTTGTCGTCGACGCGCACCCCGCGCGGGTGGCGCGCCGCCCGGACCGGATCCGGGAAGTGCACGACCTGCCCGGCGTAGGCCGCATTCGGTGGCGCGGTACGCGCGCCGGCCCCGGGGCCCATTGCTGCCCCCAGGCCCTGCCGACCTGTCGTCATGGCGATTTGCCCCCTGTGGCGTCTGGCTGGTTCAGCACAGCCTATGCGGTACGGCAAGACCGGCTGCCGACGCTCCACTTCCGTAACGAACAGTCACTTTCGAGTGACCCAGAGCCCATCGGCGACACGTTTCAGCTACCCAGCTTCCACACCCCCCGCCCCATTTGGCAGGCTGTTCCCTCGCCACTCGGGGGAGTGCACGGGAGGGACCGAAGCGCCATGCACACAGCGCGACCACGCACGAACGGTGATCCACGCCTCAGCTGGAGCAGCGACGACACCACACGCACGCCCGGCCTCCGCCACCGCCGCGACGGCATCCTGCCCGCCGTCGCCGCCGCACTCTCCGTACGCGGCGAGACCCTCACCTGCACCGCGGGCAAGGCGGACCAGCCCCCTACACTCCACCCGCTCGTACAGGACTTCCTCGACACCCTCACCAGCGGACAGCGCGAACGCTTCACCGGCCGGTGCCCCGAGGCCATCCTGCTCTCCCGGCACCTCACCTCCGCCGAGAGCCAGCGCTCCAAACGCGCCCAGCGCAAGCCCCTCACCCACAGCGAGGCCCGCCGCGCACTCAAGCACTCCAAGCTCACCGCACGACGCATCCGCGAGGACGGCGACCCGCTCCACGGCAGCTACGCGCCGCCCTGCCGGTCGTGCACCGCGATGCTGGACCACTTCGGCGTACGTCCCGTCGACCCGACCGCACCCGAGAACGGCTGACACCCACACCGATGCCCGACCACCTGAGCACGACCCGGTTCCCCGTCGCCGTCGACGCAGCACTGCGCGAGGCCGGCTGGCAACCCGGCCGGTGGGACATCAAGCAGGCCGAGCACTGGGCCGACACCCTGCGCGCGCACGTCTCCCCCGCCGGCCACCGGCACAGCGTCTTCCCCGCCGTCGTCGAGGCCTGGGCCGAGTTCGGCGGGCTCGCCGTCACCGCCCCCGGCCCCGGCCGGCAACACGCCCCCGCCCCCTTGCACTTCGACCCCCTCGCCGGCCTCCACCTCGCCCGCACCCTCTCCGACCTGGGCCGCGCCCTGGACACCGAGATCTCACCGCTCGGAAGGGAAGGAGACCACCAGGCCGTGCTCGCCATGGACACCGAGGGCCGCGTCTACAGCATCGACCACACCGGCGACTGGTACCTGGGCCCGGACATCGACCAGGCGCTCACCACGCTGATCACCGGCATCCAGCCCGCCCGCCTCACGACGGAGTAGCACCCGGACGGGCCGCGCCCCAAAGTCCCGGTCAGGCCGCCTCGGCGCGGTACGGGAGAACCGCCGAGACCCGGAAACCGCCCACATCCGTCGGGCCCGAGACGAACACCCCGCCCAGCGCCGTGACCCGCTCACGCATCCCCACCAGTCCGTTGCCCCCGCTCGGCAGACCCGGCGCCGACGCGGCGCCCGCCGCATCCGGAGCGCCGTTCTCCACCTGCATCGCGACCTCGGCCTCACGGTGCGCCAGCCGCACCCTCACCTTCGCGCCGGCCGCGTGCTTGTGCACATTGGTCAGCGCCTCCTGCACCACGCGGTACGCGGTCTGCTCCACCTCAGGCGCGTAGCCCCGCGCCTCCCCCTGCACCGTGAAGTCCACCACCATGCCCGCCTGGCGGGACTCACCCACCAGCACCTCGATGTCCGCCAGACACGGACCGTCCTCCGCCGCGGCGGCCGCGGCAGCCGCGGCCGCCGCCCCGACCGCCGCCAACGGCACGGGCTTGTCGTCCGGGCGCCGCTCGCCCTCACCCGCACGCAGCACGCCCAGCATCTCCCGCAGCTCGGTCAGCGCCTGCCGGCCCATGTCGCCCACCAGCGCGGCGTTCCTCACCGCCTTCTGCGGATCCTTCAACGCCACCGCCTGCAACGCCGCAGCGTGCACCACCATCAGGCTCACCCGGTGGGCCACCACGTCGTGCATCTCGCGCGCGATCCGCGTCCGCTCCTCCTGACGCGCCCACTGCGCCTGCTGCTCCGCGCGGTCCGCCAGCAGCGACAGCTCCTGCTCCAGCGAGTCGGCCCGCTCCCGCAAGCTCTCCATCAGCCGGCGCCGCGCCCCTATGTACAGACCGAAAAGCACCGGCGGAGCCGTCAGCCCCAGCGACATGAAGCCGGCCATCAACGGCACGTACCAGGCGCCGAACTCCCCGCCCTGCACGTCCTGGCGCACCCGCACGAACGTCACGATGAACGTCGCCGCCAGCGACATCCCGGCCAGCGTCGCCGTGATCCGCCGCGGCACCTCCGATGCGGCCAGCGTGTAGAGGCCGACGACGGCCATCAGATAGCCCATCTCCGCCGGCGTCGTCGCCACCGACACCAGCACCACGGCGACCGGCCACCGCCGCCTGAGCACCAGCACCGAACCGACAGCCAGCCCGAACAGCACCCCGAACGGCACCGGCAGCGCCGCCCGCTCGGCGAACACGACCCCCTGCAGCGCACATTCCACGGCGGACACGCCCGCCAGCCCCACGTCGAGCACGGCACTGCGCCGTCGCCCCCACCACAGCCACGCCCGGGCGGTCGAACCCGTGGCGGCCTGCTCTGCCCCCGTTGCGGTCATGACTCCCAGACTACGGGCGGGCGCGAGTCATTTTCGCGGGCATACGGGAGCACGCCAGGTGCGCACGTTCGTACCGGAATGCCCCAGCTCCACTCGAACTGGTGAATCGACCAGGCATTCGACCCGGACGTCCGCATTCCGGACGACGATCACTCCATGACACCCACCGCCGGCAAGTACGCCGACCTCGAGGGACACGAGAGCGCGGACGCCTCGAAGGCGGAACGGTTCTGGGCCGCACTCGCCGGCGTCGGCCCGTCAGTGTTCCAGCCGGCGACCCTCAAACGCCACAACCCCAAGACCGTTCGCAAGAACGTCGGCGAGGCCTACGGGGGCCGCCTCGTCATCCACGTCACCAAGAGCGCCGATCTCTACCGTCGCATGGAGGGGGCTTGGTACGGCATAGTGTTGGGTGCCCAGTAGGCACCTGGCGACATGTCCGTTTCGGGTGCTTTATAGTCCCCTGTGGTGTAATTGGCAGCACTGAGGCTTTTGGTGCCTTATGTCCGGGTTCGAGTCCTGGCGGGGGAGCTCCATGCATGGTTCGGGTCCTGACCTCCCTGGTCAGGACCCGCGCTCGTTTCTCGCCTGAAACCCCCCGGTATCCTTCGGATGTCCACCACCCGAAGCCGAAGGGCATACCCCGTGAGCGCCAATCGCCCGGCAGCCGTCGTCGTTCTTGCAGCGGGTGAGGGCACCCGCATGAAGTCGAAGACTCCCAAGGTCCTGCACGAAATCGCCGGGCGTTCGCTCGTCGGACACGTCGTCTGTGCCGCCCGTGAACTCGAGCCCGAGCAGCTCGTCGTGGTCGTCGGCCACGCGCGTGACCAGGTCGAGGAGCACCTCGCGCAGCACTATGCGGGGACCCGTACCGCCTTCCAATCCGAGCAGAACGGCACCGGCCATGCCGTACGCATGGGTCTCGAGGAGCTCGGCGGTGAGCTGCGCGGCACCGTGATCGTCGTCTGCGGTGACACCCCGCTGCTGTCCGGGGACACGCTGACCGCCCTGGCCGCCACGCACGCCGCCGACGGCAACGCCGTGACCGTGCTGACCGCCGACGTACCGGACTCCACCGGGTACGGGCGCATCGTGCGTGACGCCGCGACCGGCGCCGTGACGGCGATCGTCGAGCACAAGGACGCGACTGACGCGCAGCGTGCGATCCGCGAGATCAACTCGGGCGTGTTCGCGTTCGACGGTGTCCTGCTGGCCGACGCCCTGAAGAAGGTGCGGACCGACAACAGCCAGGGCGAGGAGTACCTGACCGACGTGCTCGGGATCCTGCGTGAGGCGGGGCACCGGGTCGGCGCCTCGGTCGCCGCCGATCACCGGGAGATCCTGGGCATCAACAACCGCGTGCAGCTCGCCGAGGCGCGCCGGCTCCTGAACGAGCGGCTGCTGGAGCGGGCCATGCTGGCCGGTGTCACGGTCGTGGACCCGTCGTCGGTGCTGGTGGACGTGACGGTGACTTTCGGCCAGGACGTCGTCGTGCACCCGGGCACGCAGCTGCTGGGTGTCACACATGTGGCGGAGGACGCCGAGGTCGGCCCGAATACGCGGCTGAAGGACACCGTGGTGGGTGCGGGCGCCCGGGTGGACAACACGGTGGCGGACAGCGCGGAGATCGGCGCCGCGGCGAATGTCGGCCCGTACGCGTATCTGCGTCCGGGGACGAAGCTGGGCGCCAAGGGCAAGATCGGTACGTACGTCGAGACGAAGAACGCCGTGATCGGCGAGGGCACGAAGGTGCCGCATCTCTCCTATGTCGGTGACGCGACGATCGGGGACCACTCCAACATCGGTGCGGCGAGCGTCTTCGTGAACTACGACGGCGAGCAGAAGCACCACACGACGATCGGGTCGCACTGCCGTACCGGCTCGGACAACATGTTTGTGGCTCCTGTCACGATCGGGGACGGCGCGTACACGGCCGCCGGGTCGGTGATCACGAAGGACGTGCCGCCGGGTTCGCTGGCAGTCGCCCGTGGCCAGCAGCGGAATATCGAAGGCTGGGTGGCTCGTAAGCGCCCGGGCAGCGCTGCCGCGCAGGCCGCCACGGCGGCAACGGAGGGTGTCGCCGAGGGGAACTGACCGGAAACGGGTGCGTCGGACTCGGCGTACCGTGATACGTGCACACAAATTCGGCTGGCTCGCGCCCAGGACCTTCGCGGCCAGAGAACACGTCTGAGGAGACAGTGCTGTGACCGGGATCAAGACGACCGGCGAGAAGAAGCTGATGCTCTTCTCCGGCCGCGCCCACCCCGAGCTGGCCGAGGAGGTTGCACACCAGCTCGGTGTCGGCCTCGTCCCGACGAAGGCTTTCGACTTCGCCAACGGCGAGATCTACGTCCGCTTCCAGGAGTCGGCCCGTGGGGCCGACTGCTTCCTGATGCAGAGCCACACGGCTCCCATCAACAAGTGGATCATGGAGCAGCTGATCATGATCGATGCTCTGAAGCGGGCTTCGGCCCGGAGCATCACCGTGATCATCCCGTCGTACGGATACGCCCGTCAGGACAAGAAGCACCGCGGCCGTGAGCCGATCTCGGCCCGTCTGATCGCCGACCTGCTGAAGACCGCCGGTGCGGACCGCATCCTCACGGTGGATCTGCACACGGACCAGATCCAGGGCTTCTTCGACGGCCCGGTGGACCACCTGTCGGCGCTGCCGGTCCTCGCGGACTACGTGGGCGCGAAGGTGGACCGGGACAAGCTGACGATCGTGTCTCCGGACGCGGGCCGGGTGCGGGTCGCGGACCGCTGGTGCGACCGTCTGGACGCGCCGCTGGCGATCGTGCACAAGCGCCGTGACAAGGACGTCGCGAACCAGGTGACGGTCCACGAGGTCGTGGGTGAGGTCAAGGGCCGCGTGTGTGTGCTGGTCGACGACATGATCGACACGGCGGGCACGATCTGTGCCGCGGCGGACGCGCTGTTCGCGAACGGCGCCGAGGACGTGATCGTGACGGCGACGCACGGCATCCTGTCGGGTCCCGCCGCCGATCGCCTGAAGAACTCGAAGGTGAGCGAGTTCGTGCTGACGAACACGCTGCCGACGCCGGGTGAGCTGGAGCTGGACAAGATCAAGGTGCTGTCGATGGCGCCGACGATCGCGCGTGCCGTGCGCGAGGTCTTCGAGGACGGTTCGGTGACGAGCCTGTTCGAGGAAGAGAAGTAGGCACGACAGTCCCGAGGAGGGCCGTCCCGCGCCGCGCGGGGCGGCCCTTCGGCGTGTGTCGGCACGGTCCGCGGGCGGCGGTGCCGGTGATCCATTTGGGTGCCGGCGCGGGTGGCGCGTAGACTGCCGTAGTTGCTCGGCGAGGGAGGCCGCACCTGTGGTGCGGCGGTCCGTTATCGACGCGCTCTTCGTAGCAGGCCTGTCGTGGCCGGGTGACCGCCACCAGTTTCCGCATCTACGAGGAGTGCACATGTCCGAGGTGAAGCTCGCCGCAGAGCTCCGTTCCGAGTTCGGCAAGGGCGCCGCCCGCCGTATCCGCCGTGACAACAAGGTCCCCGGCGTTCTGTACGGCCACGGCTCCGACCCGGTCCACGTCACGCTGCCGGGCCACGACCTGCTGCTCGCCCTGCGTACCCCGAACGTCCTGCTCTCCCTGGACATCGAGGGCAAGAGCGAGCTGGCCATCCCGAAGGCCGTGCAGCGCGACCCGCTGAAGGGCTTCCTGGAGCACGTCGACCTGCTGCTCGTGAAGCGCGGCGAGAAGGTCACGGTCGAGGTCCCGGTCCACACCGAGGGCGAGCTGGCCCCGGGCGGCTACCTGCTCGAGCACGTGCTGAACGCTCTGCCGGTCGAGGCCGAGGCCACCCACATCCCCGAGTCCGTCACGGTCTCCGTCGAGGGCCTGGAGGCCGGTGCCTCCGTCCTCGCCAAGGACATCACCCTGCCGAAGGGCACCACGCTGGCCGTCGAGGAGGACGCTGTCGTCCTGCAGGTCCTGGCCGCGCAGGCCGAGGAGCCGGCCGCCGAGGGCGAGGGCGAGGCCGAAGAGGGCGCCGAGGCCTGAGCCGTAAGCTCTGCTTGAGGCTTTTCACGGGGTGGCGGGCTGCGGCCTGCCACCCCGTTCTTCCTGTTCGGGCCGGTGACGAGGAGACGCAGCGCAGATGTCCGACGTGAACGCACCCTGGCTGATCGTGGGCCTCGGCAATCCGGGGCCCGGTTACGCCGCCAACCGGCACAACGTGGGGTTCATGGTCGCCGACCTGCTGGCCGAGCGGATCGGCGGCTCGTTCAAGCGTGCGCAGAAGGCGCAGGCGCAGGTGCTGGAGGGCCGTATCGGCTCCCCGGGTCCGTCGAACCGGCGGGTGATCCTGGTGAAGCCCATGTCGTACATGAACCTGTCCGGCGGTCCGGTGACGGCGCTGCGGGACTTCTACAAGGTGCCGACCGCGCATGTCGTCGCTGTCCACGACGAGTTGGACATCGACTACGGCACGCTGCGGCTGAAGCTGGGCGGCGGGGACAACGGCCACAACGGGCTGAAGTCGATGACGAAGGCGATGGGGCCGGACTATCACCGGGTGCGGTTCGGGATCGGCCGGCCGCCGGGCCGGATGCAGGTCGCGGACTTCGTGCTGAAGGACTTCTCGTCGGCCGAGCGCAAGGAGCTGGACTACTTCGTGGACCGTGCGGCGGACGCGGTGGAGTGTCTGGTGATCGACGGTCTCGAGCGGGCGCAGGGGACGTACAACTCCTGAGACCTGGGTCTCCTCCGGCCGGTGCGAGGTTGACCCGCGGCAGTCCTATGGCCAAGGATCGCGGGCCATGAAGCGGAACTCCTCCGGCCGGATATTGACCCATGCCCGCAAGGCGGCGATGGCGCTCGTCGCCCTGCTCCTCCTGGTCGCCGGCTTCTGGTCGTCCTGGGGCAACGCGCAGCACATCCTGCTCTCCAAGGGCCGTGAGCACGGCACGCTCACGGTCGCACGCTGCGACGGCGACGTGTGCACGGGTCCGTACGTGCCCAGGGAGCCGTCGCCGGAGCGCGAGCGCGTGACGATCGACAGGTCGGTCGCGGTGAAGAAGGGCGAGACGCTCACCGTCGTCCTGAAGCCGGGGACGGCGCAGGCGGTGCGGACGGGGCCCGGTGGCGGGCTGCACGCCTGGCTGCCGCTGGGCGGCGCGCTGTTGCTGGCCGCACTCGTGATCGGCGGCGGGCTGCGGCTGACGCGGGTGGCGTGGGTGTCGGCATCGGCGGGCGGGGCGGTGCTGCTGGCGTCGTTCCTGGCGTTGTAGGGCCGTCAAGGGACGTTGAAAACTCAGCAGTTCACCTGATCGTTATCAGGACTATCGAGGGCGAATCATCATCTCTGGCGCAGATGCGGAACAAGAGCCCTTGACTGGCGGGTGTGTTCACAGGACGCTGAGCCGCCCCCCACGCCATCTTCCCTCTCTCTCACGATGGACACCTATATGCGCATCCTTCGTCCCACCGGCGCTCTGGTGGTTGCCGCAGCGCTGTCGCTGTCGGCCGCACCCGCCGCGTTCGCCGCGAACGGCGACAACGGCACTGTGAAGATTCACGACTCCGCGACCGGTGAGGAACTCCGCAAGAACGAGCCGAAGGTCTGCGAGTTCTACCTCGACGCCTTCGGCTTCGACGCCGGCCAGCTGGTCCAGTGGCACATCGAGGCCTGGGCGAACAACGACCTGCCCAAGGGCGAGACCGTGAAGTCCGGTTCGCTCACCCTCGACGCCGACGGCCACGAGCGCACCGAGGACATGACCCTGCCCGACGGGCAGTACAAGCTGTTCTGGAACTTCGACGGCGAGAACGGCAAGGCCAAGCACAAGGTCTTCAAGTCCGACTGCGAGGACGACAAGCCGGGCGAGGACAAGCCCGGTGAGGACAAGCCCGGTGAGGACAAGCCGGGCGAGGACAAGCCGGGCGAGGACAAGCCCGGTGAGGACAAGCCGGGTGAGGGCGAGCCCTCGACGACCCCCGACACCTCGGCCCCGGCGGCCCCGGCGCCGAGCTCCGACGGCACGTCCGGTGACCTCGCGGAGACCGGCAACGGCGCGCCCATCGGCGTGCTCGCCGCGGTCGCGGCCGCGCTGGTCGCCGGTGGCGGCTACCTGATGGCGCGCCGCCGTACGGCCCGTCAGCACTGACACCTGACATGAGGATGCCCCTCGCCTGAGTTCAGGCGAGGGGCATCCTCATGTCGTGCGGCGTCAGCCCGTGTTGCGCAGACCGGCCGCCACGCCGTTGACCGTCAGCAGCAGGGCGCGCGCCAGCAGCGGGTCCGGCTCCTCGCCGCGCTCGGCGGCGTCGCGCTGCCGCTTGAGGAGCGCGACCTGGAGGTAGGAGATCGGGTCCAGGTACGCGTCCCGGATCGCGAACGTCTGGCGCAGCACGGGGTTGGAGCCGACCAGCTCGTCGTTGCCCGTCACCTTCAGCACCTCGCTGACGGTGAGTGCGTGCTCGGCCTCTATGACGTCGAAGACGTGCTTGAGGTGGTCGGGAACGAGCGTGTCGACGTAGTGGCGGGCGATGCGCAGGTCGGTCTTCGCGAGCGTCATCTCCACGTTGGCGATGAAGTTCCGGAAGAAGTGCCACTGCTCGTGCATCTCGTCGAGCACGGTGTCCAGACCCGCCTCGCGCAGCGCCCTGAGGCCGGAGCCGACGCCGAACCAGCCGGGCACGATCTGCCGCGACTGCGTCCAGCCGAAGACCCACGGAATGGCGCGCAGTCCGTCGAGACCTGCACCGGAGTCGGGGCGTCGCGAGGGCCGCGAGCCGAGGTGGAGCTCGGCGAGCTGGTCGACGGGGGTGGAGGCGAAGAAGTACGCGGGCAGGTCCGGGTCCTCGACCAGCCTGCGGTACGCGTCATGGGCGGCGTCGGAGACGGTGTCCATGGCGGCGTCCCAGCGGGCGAGCGCCTCGTCGGACTGGCGGGGGGCGGTGTGCAGCGCGGAGGCCTGGAGGGTGGCGGCGACCGTCAGCTCCAGGTTCTCCCTGGCCAGCGAGGGGATCAGGTACTTGTCGGAGATGACCTCGCCCTGCTCGGTCACCTTGATCTCGCCCTCGAGCGTGCCCCAGGGCTGGGCGAGGATCGCGTCGTGCGAGGGGCCGCCGCCGCGGCCGACCGTGCCGCCGCGGCCGTGGAAGAGCCGCAGGCGCACCCCGTGGCGGTGGGCGACGTCGCGCAGCCTGCGCTGAGCGCGGTGGATCTCCCACTGGCTGGTGGTGATGCCGCCGAACTTGGAGGAGTCGGAGTAGCCGAGCATGACCTCCTGGACGTCGCCGCGCAGCGAGACCAGGCGCCGGTAGGAGGGGTCGGCGAGCATGCCTTCGAGGATGACGTCGGCGGCCTTGAGCTCGTCGGTGGTCTCCAGGAGCGGCACGATGCCGATCTTGGCCCAGCCGGCGTGCAGGTCGATGAGTCCGGCCTCGCGGGCGAGGACGGCGGCGGCGAAGACGTCGTCGGCGCCCTGGCACATCGAGATGATGTACGACTCGATGACCTCGGGCCCGAAGCGCTCGAAGGCTTCCTTGACCGTGTGGAAGACGCCGAGGGTCTTCTCCCCGGCGGCGTCCAGCGGCGCGGGCGTGGGCGCGAGGGGGCGCCGGGAGCGGAGCTCCTTGGCGAGCAGCTTCTGCCGGTAGTCGCGCGGCATGTCGGCGTAGCGCCAGGACTCCTCGCCGAGCCGGTCGAAGAGCTGGCCGAGGGCGTGGTGGTGGGCGTCGGCGTGCTCGCGGACGTCCATGGTGGCGAGCTGGAGGCCGAAGGCGGACAGGGTGCGGATGACCCGGTCCATGCGGCCGTCGGCGAACAGTCCGCCGCGGTGCTCGCGCAGCGACGTCTGGATCAGGGCGAGGTCCTGGATCAGCTCGGCGGTGCCGAGGTAGTCGCGGCCCGGCTCGTGCGGGGTGCCCTTGGCGAGGCGCTCGCGGGTGTTGAGCAGCTTCTGGCGGACGCAGGTGGCCTTGAGCCGGTAGGGCTCCTCCGCGTTGAGCCGCTTGTAGCGGGGGCTGATCTCGGGGAGCCGCTCCAGGTCCTGCTGGAGCGAGTCGAGGAGCTCCTGCGTGGCGCCGGCGTACCGGATCGAGTTGGACAGGAAGCCGCGCAGCTCGTCGATGAGCTCGATGGCGTCGGTGATGCCGTGCTCGTGCTGGAGGATCAGCACGTCCCAGGTCACGGCGGGCGTGACGTTGGGGTTGCCGTCGCGGTCGCCGCCGATCCAGGTGCCGAAGGTCAGCGGGCGGGTGCCGGCGGGCAGCTCGACGCCGACGCGCTCCAGCTCCGCGGCGAGGTCCTCCAGGACGTCGCCGACGGCGTTCGCGTGGAGCTCGTCCAGGTAGTAGATCGCGTTGCGGGCCTCGTCGGCCGGCTCGGGGCGTACGACGCGCAGCTCGTCGGTCTGCCAGATCAGGTCGATGCTCTCGGCCAGCCGCAGGTCGTGACGGCGCCGGTCGGAGGCGATGACCGGGGTCTCCAGCAGTTCGGCGATGCGGCGGAGCTTGTTGAGGACGGAGCGGCGGGCGGCCTCGGTGGGGTGCGCGGTGAACACGGGGCGCACGTTGAGGTTCCGCACGGTCTCGCGCAGGTGCTCGGGGTCGGCGTCCTTGAGCATGTCGGCGGTGCGGGACAGCAGCCCGCCCTCGACCGCGCGGCGCTCGCGCATCTCGTGGCCGCGGTGCACCTGCTCGGTGACGTTGGCCAGGTGGAAGTACGTGGAGAAGGCGCGGACCAGCTTGGCCGCGGTCTCCAGGTCGGTGTCGCCGAGCAGCTCGGCGGCTGCTTCACCGTCGGTTCGCGTCAGGGCGCGGACCCGCTCGACGAGCTCCAGCAGCTCGGGGCCTTCCTGGCGGACGAGGGTCTCGCCCAGAAGATCGCCCAGTCGGCGGATGTCGGCACGAAGTTCGGCGTTGGCGGTGGGGGACTGGTCGGCACTGCTCACAGGTGCGGCTCCTTGCAGTGTTTGAGCACGTCTGGAGGGGTACTGGAGGCTTGCGGACCGCGCTGTCCGACGACATCCAGGATAGGTGTCCATTTCCCTGACGTTGTCCGCAGGTCTCTTGCCGCGCCTCGGGGCCCTGCCATACTTACGTCGCCGTAGGTTACGGGACCGTAGCCAGGACCGTGGCACCAGCGGCATTTCGTCCCCTCTCCCCACCCCCAGGGAACCCTCATGACCACAAGCCCCGATCTGCTGGACGGCACCGCTCAGCCGTCCGCCGGCGCATCGTCCGCCACGCTCGGCGGGGACAGCAAGCGGTCGATCGAGCAGATCGCCCTGCTGCTGTTCATCACGGTCCCCTTCCTCGCCCTGCTCGCCGCGGTCCCGCTCGCCTGGGGCTGGGGCGTGAGCTGGCTCGACCTCGGTCTGCTGGTGGCGATGTACTTCATCGGCTGCCACGGCATCACGATCGGCTTCCACCGGTATTTCACGCACGGCTCCTTCAAGGCCAGGCGCCCGCTGCGTATCGTGCTGGCGATCATGGGGTCGCTGGCGGTGGAGGGCCCGCTGGTGCGCTGGGTGGCAGACCACCGCAAGCACCACAAGTTCTCCGACGCCGACGGCGACCCGCATTCGCCGTGGCGCTTCGGCGAGACGGTCCCCGCGCTGATGAAGGGCCTGTGGTGGGCGCACATCGGCTGGATGTTCGACGAGGAGCAGACTCCTCAGCACAAGTACGCCCCCGACCTGATCAAGGACCCGGCGCTGCGCCGGATCTCCCGGGACTTCGTCTGGTGGACGGTCCTGTCGCTGGCGATCCCGCCGCTGGTGGGCGGCCTGGTGACGATGTCGTGGTGGGGCGCGTTCACGGCGTTCTTCTGGGGCTCGCTGGTCCGCGTCGCGCTGCTGCACCACGTGACGTGGTCGATCAACTCCATCTGCCACGCGGTGGGCAAGCGCCCGTTCAAGTCGCGTGACCGCTCGGGCAACGTGTGGTGGCTGGCGGTGCTGTCGTGCGGTGAGTCGTGGCACAACCTGCACCACGCGGACCCGACGAGCGCGCGGCACGGCGTGCTGCGGGGGCAGGTGGACTCCAGTGCCCGGCTGATCCGCTGGTTCGAGCTGGCGGGCTGGGCGTACGACGTGCGCTGGCCGCAGCAGTCCCGTATCGACGCCCGTCGCGCGGACGCGGACGGTGAGGACGCCCGCGGCAGGCGTGCCACCGCCGACGCGGCATGATGGACGGCGTGGCGAGTGACGGCAGTACGAGCAGCGCGGACAAGAACCGGTCGCCCGGCGGCAGGCGGGCCCGCCGGGTGCGGATGACCGGCGCCGAGCGCCGGGAGCAGTTGCTGGACATCGGGCGCACCCTCTTCGCCGAGAAGGGGTTCGAGGGCACGTCCGTCGAGGAGATCGCGGCCAAGGCGGGTGTCTCCAAGCCGGTCGTGTACGAGCACTTCGGGGGCAAGGAGGGCCTGTACGCGGTCGTCGTGGACCGTGAGATGCGCCAGCTGCTGGACATGGTGACGGGGGCGCTGACCGCCGGCCACCCCCGGGAGCTGCTGGAGCAGGCGGCGTTCGCGCTGCTGGACTACATCGAGACGTACACGGACGGTTTCCGCATCCTGGTCCGCGATTCGCCGGTGGCCCAGTCGACGGGTACGTTCGCGTCCCTGATCAGCGACATCGCCACACAGGTCGAGGACATTCTCGGCATGGAGTTCAAGAACCGCGGTTTCGACCCGAAGCTCGCCCCGCTGTACGCGCAGGCGCTGGTGGGCATGGTGGCGCTGACGGGCCAGTGGTGGGTGGACGCCCGCCGCCCGAAGAAGGCCGAGGTCGCGGCGCACCTGGTGAACCTGGCGTGGCACGGTCTGGACGGCCTGGAGCAGAAGCCCCGCCTGATAGGCCACCGCAAGAACTGACGCGGCGGCGTCCCGTCTCGCATCCCCCGGCACGCGCAGCGGCCGGCCCCCTTCGCGCAGGAGGGGGCCGGCCGCTGTCGCGTCCGGGGGCGCGCGCCGGCCGGGAGGCAGCGTGGAAATCGAGCTGTTTCCCGTACATCCCTTGATCCCCCTGGATGGTCTGTATCGGTGCCTCGTCCCGCATGACGAGGCACGAACCGACTTTTTCCCCGAGGGGGGACTTTGACTTCTGTGGAATCCGGCCGCGCCGCCGTCGTGCGCCGTTCGGCGGCGCGCCGCGTCGCGGCCTGCACCGCGCTGGTCGTCTCGGCGGGCATGCTGCTCGCCGTCCCGGCGCAGGCGGACGACGCCCCGGCGTCGCGCAAGCCGGCGCAGCACACCGCTCCGACCGTCGAGAGCATGCCGAAGTCTCCGATCATGCGGTCCGGCGACGCGGCGAAGGCGCCGTCGGTCTCCGCGGCCGGGGTCGCCGAGACCGCGGCTCCGGCCGTGCCGCGCAGCGACATCGACCGCGACGGCTTCAGCGATCTGCTCCAGCGCAGCCTCGACGGCCAGTACTGGGTGACGCCGACCGGCAGCGAGGAGCCCTACCCCTACCTGCTGGGCGAGAGCGACGAGACGTTCAAGGACGCGTTCACGATCGCGGGCATGGACACGGCCGACCCCACCCGTCCCACGGTCTTCACGCTGTCCGCCGACGGCCGCCTCTCGTCGTACGTCAGCCACGAGACCTACGCCGACCTGCAGTGGTCCGGCACGGGCTGGCAGCAGTTCAACAAGGTCTTCTCGCCCGGCGACCTGAGCGGCGACGGCGTCGGGGACGTCCTCGCGCGCAACCCCGCCGGTGAGCTGTTCCTGTACCGGGCCCAGCCCGGCGCGGCCGAGCCGTTCGGGACGAAGATCCGCGTCGGCTCGGGGTGGGGCCAGTTCGACCAGCTCGTGGGCGTCAACGACGCGAACGGTGACGCGATCGCGGACGTGTTCGCGCGCAACCCCGCAGGTGAGCTGTTCTTCTACGCCGGCACCACGGCTGAGCAGCCCTTCAAGCCGCGCGTGAAGATCGGCACCGGCTGGGGCATCTACAACCAGCTGTTCAGCGTGGACGACCTGAACGGCGACGGCTTCGGCGACGTGCTGGCCCGCACCGTGTCCGGCACGCTCTACCGGTACTACTCGACGGGCACCGGCACCCTCCAGCCGAGGACGCAGCTCGGCACCGGCTGGAACGACGTCTCGCAGTTCTCCGGCGCGGGCAACAACCCGCACTGGGGCAGGAACGAGCTCCTCGGCGTCAACACGTCCGGTGTCATGTACGCGTACTACGGCATGAACAACGGCCTGCTCAGCCCCCGTCAGGAGGGCGGCCCGGGCTGGACCGGCGCGAAGCTCGCGGTCACCTCCTCGTTCAACGGCGACGGCTACGGCGACCTGCTCGAGGTCTTCGAGGACGGCACGCTGTTCAACTACGACGACTACGTCGGAGACGGCGAGATCGGCAGCGGCTGGGGCATCTACAACACCCTGGTCGGCCCGGGCGACCTCTCCGGTGACGGCAGGGGTGACCTGCTGGCCCGCGACAGCGCCGGCGTCCTCTACCTGTACCGGGGCAACGGCAACGGTTCGGCGTTCGCCGCCCGCCAGAAGATCGGCACCGGCTGGGGCCAGTTCACCGTGCTCGCGGGCGCCGGTGACATCGACGGCGACGGCCGCGCGGACATCGTCGCGCGGGCCAAGGACGGCAGCCTGTACCTGTACGCGGGCACCGGCACGGCCACGGCGCCGTTCAAGGCGAAGAGGCTGATCGGCACGGGCTGGAACCAGTTCAACAAGTTCGTGGCCCCCGGCGACCTGACCGGTGACGGACGCGCCGACCTGCTGGTCCGCGCGTCCGACGGTGTGCTGTACCGCTACGACGCCGACGGCAAGGGCGGCTTCAAGCCCAGGGCGAAGGTCGGCTCGGGCTGGAACACCTACCGCATCCTGCACTGATCCCGCTGCCCCGGCAGCACGGCGCCCCGCCGCGGTTCTCCCGCGGCGGGGCGCCGCCGTACGCCCGGTCCCTCACCCGGCCGGCTCCGGGAACTCCAGGCGGTTGCGCACGTCCCCGCAGTGCGCGCGCGGCGCGTCCTTGGCGCCGGGAGGCGCGGCGAGCCGGCCGCGGCCGACGGCGGCCGGCATCACGCCACCTTCCGGGCGACGGCGAAGATGCGGCGGAACGGGAAGACCGTGCCGTGCGGCCCCGGCGGATACGCCTTGCGCAGCAGGTCCCGGTACTGGGTCAGGAACTCGCGCTCGGCCTCCGGGTCGTCGGCGAGCGCGGTGAGGACGGGACGCAGCGCGGTGCCCTTCACCCAGTCGAGGACCGGGTCCTCGCCGCCGAGCAGCTGGAGGTAGGTGGTCTCCCAGACGTCCGTGTCGCAGCCCAGGTCGGCGAGCCGCAGCAGGTACTCGGCGGGCTCCAGTATGTGCACGTAGCGCCGCCCGTGGTCGCCGAGACGCTCGCGCCACTGCGGGGAATCGCAGAGGTCGCCGAGCAGGGCGTGGCTGGGCGAGGTGAAGTTGCCGGGCACCTGGAAGGCGAAGGTGCCGCCGGGCGCCAGTCCGTCGATCCAGACGGCGAAGGACTCGGGATGGTCGGGGACCCACTGGAGTGCCGCGTTGGAGACGATCAGGTCGTACGGCTCGTCGGGGGTCCAGTGCGCGGCGTCGGCTGGACGGAAGTCCAGCAGGCCGCCGCCGGGCGTGGTGCCGGCGTGGTCCTTCTCCGCCCGGGCGAGCATCTCGCGGGAGAGGTCGAAGCCGGTGATGTGGGCGTCGGGCCAGCGGTCGGCGAGGAGCGCGGTGACGTTGCCGGGGCCGCAGCCGATGTCGGCGATCCGGGCGGGGCGGCTGCCGCATGGCAGCGGGGGTATGCGGGCGAGCATGTCGAGGAAGGGGCGCGTGCGGTGCCCCGCGTGTCGCAGGTACTGATGTGGATCCCAGGTGGGTACGGAATGCATGGTCGAGTCCCCCTTGCAGGAACGGGCAGCCGAAACGGAACGGTTCCGGCCCGACCCTGCCCACTAGTCAATCAGACTATATCTTGACGTCAAGAGACTTCATGTCGACAAACCAACTACACTGATCGACATGGAGGACGAGGTCGATCGACTGGTCGCAGCATGGCGCCGAGAGCGCCCGGACCTCGACGTGGAACCGCTCGAGGTGCTCAGCCGCGTCTCCAGGCTCGCCCGCCATCTCGACCGCGCCCGCCGGCTGGCCTTCGCCGAGCACCAGCTGGAGCCGTGGGAGTTCGACGTGCTCACCTCGCTGCGCCGGGCCGGCGCGCCGTACCAGCTCTCCCCCGGCCAGTTGCTCACCCAGACCCTGGTGACGTCCGGCACGATGACCAACCGCATCGACCGGCTCGCCAAGAAGAACCTGGTCGAGCGGCTGCCCGACCCCAGCGACCGGCGCGGCGTCCTGGTGCGCCTGACCCCCGAGGGCCGCGACCGGGCCGACCAGGCGCTGGCCGGACTGCTCGCCCAGGAGCGGGCGATCCTCGCCCAGCTCTCCCACGCCCAGCGCGCTGAACTGGCCGCGCTGCTACGCCAGTTGACCGCCCCGTTCGACAACATCCCCGGCTAGGTCCACCGGGCCGACACCCGCCCTGCGCGCCAGGGCGACCGCGGCGAGCGTGGAGTGCACGCCGAGCTTGCCGAGCACGTTCTGCATGTGCGTGCGGACGGTGTGCGGTGACAGGAACAGGCGCTCGGCGACCGCCTTGCGCCCCAGGCCCGCCACCATGCAGCGCAGCACCTCCTGTTCGCGCGGGGTCAGCGACTCGACCAGCTGCTCGCTCTCGGTGCGGTGCTTGCGCGCCGCGGTCAGCTCGCGCAGGACGCCGGTGAGCAGTGCGGGCGACACATGGGTCTCGTCCCGCAGCACCCCGCGGATCACGCCCAGCAGCCGTTGCAGCGAGCAGTCCTTGGCGACCCAGCCCGAGGCCCCTGACTGGAGCGCGAGCGCCGCGCGGGCGGCGTCGTCCTTCTCGGCGAGCACCACGGACCGCACGGCGATCCGGTGCGAGCGGACACCGGCGACCAGCGAGATCCCGTCCACCAGCCCGTCCTCGGAGCCCCCCACCGAGCGCGGCGCCGGAACCGGAGCGATGCCGAGGTCCGCGTCGACGAGCATGACGTCGAAGCGCCGCCCCTCGGCCGCGGCCCGCTCCAGGCAGCGCAGCGCGGCGGGCCCGCTGCCGGCGGCGGCGACCTCGACGTCGGGCTCGGCGGCGAGAGCCGCGGCGAGCGACTCGGCGAAGATCCGGTGGTCGTCCACCACCAGGACCCGGATACGAACCACAAGCACCCCCAGTGCCGAGGACGGATCGGCGTGGACACGACGCCCGGAGAAGGAGGTACAGGAAATCGCCCGGCCGCCGCCGTGCTCTGACTGATACCCCACCCCGGGCGCCGTACCCAACGGTCTCGCCCCCTGATGAACACCGGCCCCCACCGGTGCTGAGCATCAGGGTACGGACGGGCGGCCGCGACGGAAGCCCCTTTGCACAAAAGACCGTCCCGGCCACGTGGTCGGCGCGACTCGCCGCCCGTCCGTGCCGGGACCGCCCGTTCCCGGGGTGGATGCGGATCCGCCGCTTCAGGACACGCGCCGCGCTCCCGCCGACGGGACAGCCGTGAAGACGCGGGGCTCGTCCAGGGACCGGGCCGCGAACGCCTCCTGGACCGACTTCGTCACCAGGCGCGCCGATGACGACTCGACGAGCACGATCGCCGAACCGCCGAAGCCGCCGCCCGTCATCCGCGCGCCGAGCGCCCCGGCGGACAGTGCCGTGTCGACCACCAGGTCGAGTTCACGGCACGAGACCGCGAAGTCGTCGCGCAGGGAGGCGTGGCCCTCCGTCAGGACCGGGCCGATCGCGCGGACCTCACCCGCCTCCAGGTGCGCGATCACGCGCTCCACCCGGTGGTTCTCCGTGACGATGTGACGGACCAGGGCGCGCACCTGCGGGTCGTCGAGGCGGGCCAGGGCGTCGGCCAGTCCGTCGAACGGGACGTCCCGCAGCGTGTCGACACCGAGCGCCGCCGCGCCCGCCTCGCAGCCGGCGCGGCGCTTTCCGTACTCCCCCTCGCTGTGGGCGTGCTTCACCCGGGTGTCCACGACAAGGAGTTCGAGGCCGTGGGCCGTCAGGTCGAAGGGGATCTGACGCAGCGAGAGGTCACGGGTGTCCAGGTGCAGGGCGTGGCCCTCGACGCAGCAGGCCGAGGCCATCTGGTCCATGATCCCGGTGGGGGCGCCGACGTAGGCGTTCTCCGCCCTCCGGCACATGCGGGAGATGTCCCGGGAATCCAGGCCCAGTGCGTACAGGTCGTTCAGGGCGAGTGCGGTGACGACCTCGATCGCGGCGGACGAGGACAGTCCGGCGCCGGTCGGCACGGTGGACTCGTAGTGGACGTCGGCGCCGCCCACCGCGAGGCCCGCCCGGCGCAGCGCCCACACGACGCCCGCCGGGTAGTCGGTCCAGTCGCCCGAACGCGCGGCCGGGGCCAGGTCGTCGACGCGCAGTTCGACAGCATCGCCGGCCACGTCGGCGGAGTGGAGCCGCAGCACGCCGTCGTCACGGCGCGCCACGGTCGCCACCGTGGTGTGCGGCAGCGCGAAGGGCATGACGAAACCGTCGTTGTAGTCGGTGTGTTCACCGATCAGATTCACCCTGCCGGGGGCTGCCCACACACCGTCGCTCATGACGCGTTCTCCCTCCCGCGGGCGAATGCCCAGGCGTCGGACACGATGCCGGCCAGGTCGGCGCGGCTCGGTTGCCAGCCCAGGCGTTCCTGGGCTGCGGCTGCGGAGGCGACGAGGACCGCGGGGTCGCCGCCGCGGCGCTCGGCCATGACCTCGGGCACCGGGTGGCCGGTGACCTTGCGCACGGTCTCGATGACCTCGCGCACGGAGAAGCCGTTGCCGTTGCCGAGATTGCAGATCAGGTGCTCGCCGGGCTTCGCCGCGTCGAGCGCGAGCAGATGGGCCTCGGCGAGGTCGGCGACATGGATGTAGTCGCGGACGCACGTGCCGTCCGGCGTGGGGTAGTCGTCGCCGAAGACGGAGATGGACGGGCGCCTGCCCAGCGCGACCTGGAGGACCAGCGGGATGAGGTGCGACTCGGGGTCGTGGCGCTCGCCGCAGTCGCCGTACGCGCCCGCGACGTTGAAGTACCGCAGGGACACCGCGGCCAGCCCGTGCGCCGCGGCCTCGCCGCTGATCATGTGGTCGACGGCGAGCTTGGAGGCACCGTAGGGGCTGGTCGGCGCGGTCGGGTCGGACTCGGTGATGGGGGTCGAGACCGGCTCGCCGTAGGTCGCGGCGGTGGAGGAGAAGACGAGGGTGCGCACGCCGGCGGAGCGCATGGCGGACAGCAGCGCCATCGTGCCGCCGACGTTGTTCTCCCAGTACTTCTCCGGCTTGGCGACCGACTCGCCGACCTGCGAGAAAGCGGCGAAGTGCAGTACGCCGTCGTACGAGGCGTCGAGATGGCGCGCGGCGTCCTGGATGCGGCCCTCGACGAACCGCGCGCCCGCCGGGACGCCCTCGCGGAACCCGGTGGAGAGGTCGTCGAGCACGGTCACCTGGTGGCCGGCCTCCACAAGGTGCTGGGCCACCACGCTGCCGACATATCCCGCACCGCCTGTGACCAGGTACTTCTTGCTCACTTAGCTCGCTACCTCTCGCAGTCGCTCGGCCGCGGCTTCTGGCGGCACGTCGTTGATGAACACGCTCATACCGGACTCGGAACCCGCGAGAAACTTCAGCTTGCCGGAAGTGCGGCGGATGGTGAAAAGCTCGAGATGCAGGGCGAAGTCGTCCCGCCCTTCCGCGGTGAACGGCGCCTGGTGCCAGGCGGAGATGTACGGGGTCGGCGGTTCGCCCGGACCGAAGATCCGGTCGAAGCGCCTCAAGAGTTCCAGATAGACCTGTGGGAACTCTGTGCGCGCGGCCTCGTCCAGGGCACGCAGGTCGGGCACCCGGCGCTTGGGATAGAGGTGCACCTCGTAGGGCCAGTGCGCCGCGTACGGCACGAAGGCGACCCAGTGCGCGCCCTCCAGCACCACGCGGGCCTCCTCGGCCAGCTCGCCCGCCACGACGTCGTCGAACAGGTTGCGCCCGGTCGCCGCGCGGTGTCCGGCAGCTGAGCGCAGCATGAGGGCGCTGCGCGGGGTGACGAAGGGGTAGCCGTAGATCTGGCCGTGGGGGTGCTGGAGGGTCACGCCGATCTCGGCGCCGCGGTTCTCGAAGCAGAAGACCTGCTCGACGCCGGGCACTTCGGCGAGGTCGGCGGTGCGGTCCGTCCATGCCTCCAGGACGAGCCCGGCCTGCTCGGCGGTGAGATCGGCGAACGAGGCGTCGTGGTCGGAGGTGAAGCAGACGACCTCGCAGCGGCCGAGCTCACCGGCGAGGGAGGGGAAGCGGTTCTCGAACACGGCGACGTCGTAGTCGGCGGCGGGAATTTCGCTGTGGCGCCCGTCGCGCGAGGGGCAGAGGGGGCATTCGTCGGCCGGCGGGTGATAGGTGCGGCCCTGCCGGTGCGAGGCGATGGCGACGGTGTCGCCGAGGAGGACGTCGTGACGCACCTCGGCGGTGGTCGACACGGCGTCGAGGGGCCGCGGGTCGGCGGCGTCGCGTACGACGTCGTCCCGGGCGTCGTAGTAGAGCAGCTCACGCCCGTCGGCGAGCCGGGTCGACGTCTTCTTCACACGGAGCTCCTCACCCACCCCTTACCAACAGAATCAAACACAACTAACCATGCTCGAACAGATGGCGTCAAGGAGGTCGCCCCTCTCCCCGCAGAGCCCGCGGGTCCGGGGGTTCCTGTGATGACGGTCGATGCGGCGTACACCTCGCGCATCCGCGCATGCGGGCACGTCGACAGGGCCGCTCCGGCTGAATCCCGCCTGACGGCCCCACCGCGCCCCGTGGACTAGTCGCGCCCCGGGCCTGGTGTCACACCGCTGCGCGCCGCCCGGTCCAGCAGGCCCGTGCGGGCGGCCAGGGCCGCCGCCTCGAGACGGGAGCCGACGCCCAGCTTCATGAGGACGCGCTGCACATGCGTGCGCGCGGTGCTCGGCGCGATGCCCATCCCGGCCGCGATCAGCCGGGTGTCCTCGCCCTCCGCGACCCGCACGAGCACCTCGACCTCGCGCGCGGTGAGCAGCGAGAGGAGCCGCTGGCCCTCGTCGTCGGGCTGCGCCGCCGGGTTGAGGAGCTCGGCGAACGCGCCCTGGAGGAGCTGGGGCGCCACCACCGCCTCGCCCGCCCGGGCCTTCACCAGCGCGCGCTCCACTCCTTCGATGCGCTCGTCGTGACGCACGTAGCCGGACGCCCCCGCCGCGAACGCCGCGGCGATGCCCCGCGGGCTGGGCACCGGTCCGAGGACCAGGACGGCCACCTGGGGGCGGTCCCGCTTGATCCGCACGACCGGGTCGAAGGCGCCCGGCGCGGCAGGTGCCTGGGTCCCCAGCAGACAGACCTCGGGCGCCCTCGCGACGACGAGTTCGGCCGCCCCGGCGGCGGGCGCGGCCGCCGCCAGCACCCGGTGGCCGCGCAGTTTCAGCGCCGAGGCGAGCGCCTCCGCGAGCAGTCTGTGGTCGTCGACCACGATGAGCCGCACGCCCATCGAGCAACCCTCCCCGTCGGAGCAGGCCCCCCGGCCTCCTGACCCGGCAAGCTACACGCTCGTGCCCACGAGCGCGCCCCCGACTCGGCAGAAGCGCCCCACAATGCCGAATTCCTCGGCAAACGGGACCACTTGTGCCGGCTCTCGGCGACAAACACCGCGGCCCGGCCCGTCGAAGCGACGGGCCGGGCCGGACGGCGTTCTCCTGTGGGTCAGTCGGCCACGCTGAAGGCGACCGCCAGGTACTTCTTGCCGAACTGCGAGTCGTTCTCGCGCGGCTTGCTCATCAGGTCCTGCGAGATGAAGAACCGGCCCCCCGCGTAGTCGTACTCGGCACCGGTCTCCGGGAAGCTCGTCTCGGCGTCGCGCACGGCGCGGTCGGAGGGGTTCTCCAGCAGCACCGTCTGCTTGAAGGTGGCGCCGTCGATGCTCACGACCTGACCGCCCTTGTTGTAGGGAGGCCACTTGTAGACGATGAGGTTGCCACCGTCCATGCGCAGCGGCAGCGAGTGGTAGCCCTCGCCGGCGTCCGCGCGCTCGGGCGTGCCCTTTCCGGTCGCGAGGTCGAAGGCGATGATCTCGTTGGTGCGGCCGAGTGCGCCGCTGCCGTCGTGCTCGGCGGTCGGCAGGTAGAGCCTGTCGTTGCCGACGAGCACGAACTGGCAGCCCTCGACGCCGTCGCTGGCCGAGCAGCGGGCCAGGTACTGGTCGCCCGGAGCCGCGATCTTCGCGCGCAGCTTGCCGGTCTTGCCGTCGATCGAGAAGAAGTCCGAGATGCCGAACGTACCCGTGTCACCGACGTCGGCGGCGACGACCAGCGGGTCACTGGACACGACCCGGGCGTCCTCGACGCCCGCCGGCATCTTGAACGACGACAGCGGGGTGCCGTTGTCGGGGTTGAGCGTCTGGACGGAGGCGGTGCGGTTGTCGTAGTCGCCGCAGGTGCGGACCGCGACGAGCGCCTTGCCGCCGCCGTAGCCGATGTCACGGCACTGCTGGGCGTCGACCTTGGGCTTCCAGCGGACCGCTCCGGTGGTCAGGTCGAACGCGGCACCGCCGTAGAGCCCGCCCGCGGCGACCGTGTTGCCGCTCTGCGTGACCTGCTCGAACTGGGTCTTCTCGTCGCCGTCGCCCGCGACCGACTTGCTCCACAGCAGCTTGCCGGTGTTGAGGTCGAGGACCCCGACCTCGGTGCACTTCTCGTAGAACTTGGGGGCGGTGCGCTTCTTCGCCTCGAAGAGGATCGCCGTCTTGTGGTCCTCGGTCATGTGGCGCGAGGCCGCGCACACCTGACCGGCGAGCGGGGTGGTCCACAGGACGCTGCCCTTGGCGACGTCGTACGCGACGACCGAGTTGACGCCCGGCTTCACGTACGCCTTGTCGGTGACCCAGGAGCCGGGAACGGCCGTCAGGTCCTCACGCGGCGGCTCGGGGAGCTGGAAGGCGACCTTGGCCTTGGTGTTGGCCCCCGCCTTCTCCTTGCCGGCCCCGTCCCGGGCGGGCTCGGTGTCCGCGCCGCCACCGCCGGACGCGCCGCCCGAGGAGTTCTTGGCCTCGTCCTTCTTGCCGTCGTCACCGGTGTTCGCGTACACGATGCCGCCAACGACGATCAGGACGACGGCCACGCACGCGGCGATGATGATCTGCATCTGCGTGCTGAGCCTGCGGCCGCCGCCACCGTTCTGCGGCGGCGTGTACTGCGGCTGCATGGGCTGCGTCGGGTAGCCGTAGCCCTGCTGCGGCAGGCCCGGGGCGCCCTGCTGCGGGTAGCCGTAGGGCGGCTGGCCCGCGCCGGGCGGCGGGGGCTGGGGCGGCTGCCCGTACGGCGGCTGGGCGGGCGGCGGGGTCTGCGGGTAGCCGTACGCGCCGTCCTGCGGCGGCGTCGGCGCGCCGAACCCGCCCGCCGGCGGCTGCTGCGGCGCACCGAACCCTCCCTGCGGGGGCTGGTGCGGCGGGCCGGCCGGGGGCTGGTGCGGCGGCGGGCCGGGCGGCTGGTTGGGCGGGGGCGGCGGCTGCGTCATGGGGTGCTTACCTCTGGGAGCGGTACGGCTGAAGAGCGGACAAGGTTCGGGGGGCGACGGTCACGGTCACTGGCCGAAGGCCATCATGGTCTTCGTCTCCTTCTCCTCCTCGTCGTTGCTCGCGCTCACCCGCCCTGCGGCGATGAAGAAACGGCCGTCGGCATAGGCCGTCTTGGGCGAGTAGAAGGTGTTCTCGATCCGCGCGGTCGACGCCGGGTGCTGCAGCAGCGTCTTCGGCGCGCCGCCGGTGGGGGCGATCGTGGCGACCGTGCCGCCCTTGTCGTAGGAGGCGCCCATGTAGACGAGGACGTTGCCGCCCTCCATCCGCAGCGGAGTCATCCGGCGCTCGGCCGGCGCCTTGGAGCGCCACTTGGCCTTGCCGGTGTCGAGGTTGAAGGCGACGACCTCGTTGGCGGTGCCGTAGCCCGTCTCGGTCGCCATGTAGAAGGTGTCGGCGTCGGCGGCCACGCCGGTGCAGCCCTCGAGGTTCTGGCCGAAGACCACGAAGGAGCCGCCGCACCGGGGCTGGTACTTGTCCGTGCCGCCGTCGATCTGCGAGCGCGGCTTGCCGTTGTCGGTCAGCGCGATGATGGACCACTTCTTGGGCTCGCGCTGGGTGATGGAGACGACCAGCGGGCTCGCCGAGTAGACCTTGTCGATCTCCCAGCCCTCGGGCGTGTTGTAGGTCCACTTGGTCCTGCCGGTGACCGGGTCGACCTCCTGGAGCTGCTGCTTGGGCTTGTTGTAGTCCGAGGTGGGGCAGCTCGCGCCGGCCAGCAGGCGGGGTCCGCCGGCGAAGGCGAACGGCTTGCAGTCGCCCGACGGCTTGCCGAACAGCTGCTTGCCGTCGGCGAGGGAGTAGCCGTACGAGTTGCCGCTGCCTCCGACCGCCAGTGTGTTGCCGCTGATGGCGAGGGTGAAGTCGGACAGGCCGGCGAAGCCGGAGGCCTTGGGGATCGAGTTCTTCCAGCCGGCCCTGCCAGTCTTGAGGTCGACCATCTGCAGGTCGTTGCACTTGGCCTTGTCGGTCAGACCGTCCTTGACACCGAAGACGATCTTCCCGTCCTCGGAGGCGTTCGCGGGCGCGGAGCACACCCCGGTGGTCACCGGCACACTCCACTTCTTGGTGCCGTCGGTCACCGAATACCCGGCGATCTCGCGGTACATGGCCTTGACGACGGTGTCGCCGACCACCCACGGGCCGAACACGTCGGAGCCGTTGCGCGGCAGGTCGACGTCGTTCTTGGTCAGGAAGAGGACCTTGGCCTCGCCCTCCTGGCGTCCCGCGTTGAGGTCCTCCTCGCCGTCACGGGCGCCGTCGCCCTTGCCGTCGCCCTGGTCGACGGTCGGCGAGCCGGTCGGCTTCGGGTCCTCGCTGGACTTGCTGACGTTCGGCTTGTCCTGCGTGTCGTCACCGGCGACGGCGAAGTACGTGCCACCGCCGATGAGGAGCAGCGCGGCCGCCGAAGCGGCCACGATGATGCCGGTCTTCCCCTTGAAGAAGTTCCCGGAGCCGCCGGACGGCGGGGTCGGCGCACCGGGGTACTGCGGCTGCGCCGGGTAACCCCCGTACGGGCCGGGCTGGTTGTACGGGCCCGGCTGTTGGTTGTACGGGCCGGGCTGCTGGGCGTACGGGCCGGGCTGGCCCGCCTGCGGGTATCCGTAGCCGGGCTGCTGCTGCGGGTATCCGTAGCCGGGGGCCTGCGGTGCGCCCGCGGGGGGCGCCGGCGGGGCCGGCGGCATCTGGGGCGGCTGGGCGGGCGGCTGCGGGACGCCCTGCGGGTCCTGGGGAGCTCCGAAGCCCGGCTGCGGCGGCTGGTTCGGCGGCTGTGTCATGGCGTACTACCTCTGGAGAGTTCGGGGCGAGTAGGGGTGGGGGATGTCCGGATGACCCAGACCGCGTTCAGTTGCCCCTCGGCGACGTCGTCCGGCCCGACGGAGCCGGTGGGCGAGCGACGGGCTCCGGGGCGCCGGCGACGGGCGGCGTCTTCTCGTCCTCGCCGCTCGGTGCCGCACAGGTGACATCGCCCGCGAGGCGCGGTCCGGCCACAGCCGTGGCGGCGGGGCCCGTCCGGCTCACGAGGAAGCGGCGCGGTCCACGCGCCTGATGCGGGACCTGGGGCTGCGTAGGACGGGAACTCCGGACGGGCGCAAGGGGGTACGCGCCCCCGTGCCGCTGACGGTGCGCAGCGCCGGAGCTCCCCTGTGGCCCCTGTCGATCAGGCGGCTGAGTCATCAGCGCCTCCCCCTCCTCCTGCGGTCCGCTGCCCGGCGGGCACCCCCCACGGCTCTCGGCGTGATCGGCGGTGCCCCGGCCCCCGTGGCTCCCCCGGCGGGCGGCCGGAAGCGCAGTCGGACGCGCTTCTTTGTATCACCCGCGACGAACGCGGAACGGGCTCGGTTCGCCCCTGTTCCCAAGGGAGGACCGGCCCGTGATGCTGTTGTTACGCGGTTTCCACGGCTTCTCTACGAACGGCCTCTAGGCGTCTTCCGCGAGTTCGAGCCAGCGCATCTCCAACTCCTCGCGTTCGCTCGCCAGTTCGCGCAGCTCGGCGTCCAGCTTCGCGACGCGCTCGAAGTCGGTCGCGTTGTCGGCCATGTGAGCGTGCAGTTTGCTCTCCTTCTCGGAGATCTTGTCGAGCTGTCGCTCGATCCGCTGCAGTTCCTTCTTCGCCGCACGCGCGTCCGCTGCCGACTTCTCCTTGCCCCCCGCGGCCGCCGGGGCGGGCGGCGGTGTGGGCGCCGACGCCTCGACCATGCGCGCCCGGCGCTCCAGGTACTCGTCGATGCCGCGCGGCAGCATCCTCAGCGCGCCGTCGCCGAGCAGTGCGAACGTGCGGTCCGTGGTCCGCTCGACGAAGAACCGGTCGTGGGAGATGACCACCATCGAACCGGGCCAGCCGTCGAGCAGGTCCTCCAGCTGCGTCAGCGTCTCGATGTCGAGGTCGTTCGTGGGCTCGTCGAGGAACAGGACGTTCGGCTCGTCCATCAGCAGGCGCAGCAGCTGGAGGCGGCGGCGCTCACCGCCCGACAGGTCGCCCACCGGCGTCCACTGCTTCTCCTTGCCGAAGCCGAACTGCTCGCACAGCTGGCCCGCGGTCATCTCACGGCCCTTGCCGAGGTCGACGCGGTCGCGGACCTGCTGCACCGCCTCCAGCACCCGCAGCGCCGGGGGCAGTTCGGCGACGTCCTGCGAGAGGTACGCGAGTCTGACCGTCTTGCCGACGACGACGCGGCCGGCCACGGGCTGCTTCTCGCCCTGGGTGCGGGCGGCGTCGGCGAGGGTGCGCAACAGCGAGGTCTTGCCCGCGCCGTTGACGCCGACCAGACCGATGCGGTCGCCGGGGCCGAGCTGCCAGGTCAGGTGCTGCACCAGCACCTTGGGCCCGGCCTGGACGGTCACGTCCTCCAGGTCGAAGACCGTCTTGCCGAGGCGGGCGCCGGCGAACTTCATCAGCTCGGAGGTGTCGCGCGGCGGCGGGACGTCGGCGATCAGCTCGTTCGCGGCCTCGATGCGGTAGCGGGGCTTGGAGGTACGGGCGGGGGCTCCGCGCCGCAGCCAGGCCAGCTCCTTGCGCATCAGGTTCTGCCGCTTGGCCTCCTCGGTGGCCGCGATGCGCTCGCGCTCGGCCCGGGCGAAGACGTAGTCGCTGTAGCCGCCCTCGTACTCGTACACGGCCCCGCGCTGCACGTCCCACATGCGGGTGCAGACCTGGTCGAGGAACCAGCGGTCGTGCGTGACGCAGACGAGCGCCGAGCGGCGGGTCTGCAGATGCCTCGCGAGCCAGGCGATGCCCTCCACGTCGAGGTGGTTGGTGGGCTCGTCGAGGACGATCAGGTCCTGGTCGGCGATGAGCAGCTTGGCGAGCGCGATGCGGCGGCGCTCGCCGCCGGACAGCGGCCCGATCACGGTGTCGAGTCCCTGCGGGAACCCGGAGAGGTCGAGCCCGTCGAACAGTCCGGTCAGCACGTCGCGGATCTTGGCGTTCCCGGCCCACTCGTGGTCGGCCAGATCACCGATGACCTCGTGGCGGATGGTGGCCTCGGGGTCGAGCGAGTCGTGCTGGGTGAGCACGCCGAGCCGCAGCGCGCCGCTCTGGGTGACCCGGCCGGTGTCCGGCTCCTCCAGCTTGGCGAGCAGGCGGATGAGGGTGGTCTTGCCGTCGCCGTTGCGGCCGACGACGCCGATGCGGTCCCCCTCGGAGACGCCGAGGGAGACGGAGTCGAGCAGGGCGCGTGTGCCGTACACCTTGCTGACTGCCTCGACATTGACCAGATTGACGGCCATTTCTCTCCTGCCAGGGGGAACGATCGACCCCCCAGCCTACAAGTCACGCGCTCCTGCCCCGTCCGGCCCGTTCCACCAGCAGCCAGCCGCCGAGCGCCATGGCGACGGCCGCGGGTGCGCTGACCGGCACGGCTACGAGCGTCGCGGTCCTGCCCTCCAGCAGCCCCCCGAAGCCGACCATGGACAGGCCGAGGACGCCGAACAGGCACAGGGTGATCCCCGTGGCGGCGACGGGCCCGGTGCCCGGCACGGGCACACCAGCGCTGTGCGCGGGGCGCTCGAAACGGCGGAAGACGGCGACGAGGCCGGCGGTCGCCAGGGCCGCCGCGGCGATCCGGAACGGGGCTCCGGCCCACCAGGCGGCCCCCGCGGGTTCCGGCAGCCGAAGGCCCGCGGCGATCATCGCCCCGTACACGCCGAGCATGGCGGTCAGGTGCCACAGGAACGCGGTCATGGCGATGCCGTTCGCGGCGACGACGCCCCGCCAGACGCGGGGGCGGCGCAGCAGGCGGGCGCCCGGCCCTCTGAGCAGCTCGACGGCGCCGACCAGCCACAGCCCGTGGCAGAGCAGGGCGAGGGTGGGCGGAGCCATGTTCGAGATCTTCTCGCCGGGCATCCCGACCATGGAGAGCGGATACGGCCCGAGGGCGACGAGCGCGGCGGCTCCGGCGAGACCGGCGGACGCGAGCGGGGCGGGCCTGCGGATGCGGCCGTCCGCCCGCAGGAAGCCGAGCTGGTGGACGGCGAGCCAGACGAAGGCGAAGTTCAGGAACTCGACGAAGGGCACGTCCGCGGCGAACCGCAGCACGTCGACAGCGGCGGCGGCCGCGGCGAGCGCCCCGAAGGCGCCCCAGCCGAAACGTTCGTGCAGCCTCAGCAGCGGCGGCGTGAAGGCGACCATCGCGAGATAGATGCCGATGAACCACAGCGGCTGGGCGACGAGCCGCAGCGCGACCCCCGTCGTCCCGCCGCCCCCGCCGAGCAGCTGCACGGCGAGCGCGGCGGCGCCCCAGACGAGGACGAAGGCCATGGTCGGCCGCAGCAGCCGCTGGAGGCGTCCGCGCAGGAAGACGGAGTACACGGGCCGGTCGGGGTGCCGGCGCCGCAGCGACCGGTAGGAGAGGGCGTGCGAGAACCCGCCGACGAAGAAGAAGACGGGCATCACCTGGAGGACCCAGGTGAGGACCTGCAGCTCCGGCACGACGGCGAGCAGGTTCCCGACCCCGTCGTCGGTCACGGCGGCCATGAGCCAGTGCCCGCCGACGACGACGCCGAGGGACGCCACGCGAAGGAGGTCGACGTAGCGGTCGCGGGTGACGGGAGTGGCGGCGGCGAGCTCGGTGGCGGTGGTCGTGGCGGTGGTCATGGGCGCCAGGCTGCCGTGGGGGTCCGGCGGGCGGGAGGGCGCGGGTACTCATGTGGGCCTGAGTACGTGGGGGCGAGTGATCGCCCGCGGCGTGCGGCCCCCGCCCCGCCCGCCTACGCCTGGCGGCGTGGGAGGCGCCCCCTCCCGAAACCGGGCTCCGCCCGGACCCGTACCGCGCTTCGCGCGGTGTCCTCCCCTTACGGCCTGGCTGCCGTGGGCGGTGCCCGCGGACGGGCTGACATCGCTCCGCGAAAATCCAGCCCGCCGGCGTTTGAGGCGCGCGGGTGCGGGGGGCGCCCCAGAGGGCGGGGTGGGGAACAGCCCCCGCAGCGGCCCCCTCCACGCAGCGCCGACCTGCCCAGGGCACAGCCCGGAACGGGCCCGGAGGCAGAGGCCCCCGAACGGCTCAGGGCGCAGTCCGGAACGGGGCCGGGCGCAGCCCCGAAGGGGGCTGGGCGCAGCCCGGAACGGGGGCCGGGAAACAGCCCCGCCGCAGCGGCCCCCGCCACGCAGCGCCGACCTGCC
>NZ_JBFAOY010000002.1:231199-239779 GCF_040675505.1 Streptomyces sp. NPDC049597 | reverse complement strand
CAGGGCGCAGCCCCGACCAGGGACCGAGCGCAGCCTCGAACGGGGCCGGGCGCAGCCCCGAAGGGGCCCGGGCGCAGCCCGGAACGGGGGCCGGGAAACAGCCCCGCCGCAGCGGCCCCCGCCACGCAGCGCCGACCTGCCCAGGGCGCAGCCCCGACCAGGGACCGAGCGCAGCCTCGAACGGGGCCGGGCGCAGCCCCGAAGGGGCCCGGGCGCAGCCCGGAACGGGGGCCGGGGAACAGCCCCGCCGCAGCGGCCCCCGCCACGCAGCGCCGAACGGCTCAGGGCGCAGCCCGGAACGGGATCGGGGGCCGAGGCCCCCGGTTACACGACCGTCGCGCCCCGCGCCGGCCCCGTCGCCACGCGCGCGGCCCGGCATGTGCCGGAGGCCGTGAGCGCCGCCGCCACCGTCCCCGCCGCGTCCTCGTCCTTCGTCAGGAACGCCGTCGTCGGGCCCGAGCCCGAGACGAGGCAGGCGAGCGCCCCGGCGGCCATGCCCGTCGCGAGCGTCTCGGCCAGCGACGGGCGCAGCGAGAGCGCCGCGGGCTGGAGGTCGTTCACGAGCGCGTCCGCGAGTGCCGCCGCGTCGCCCGTGCGCAGGGCGTCGAGCAGTACGGGTGAGGCGACGGGATCGGGCACGGCGACACCCGAGTTCAGCCGGTCGAACTCCCCGAACACCACCGGTGTCGACAGCCCGCCGTCCGCCATCGCGAACACCCAGTGGAACGTCCCGCGGACCTCGAGCTCCGTGAGCCGCTCGCCGCGGCCGGTGCCCAGCGCCGCCCCGCCCACCAGGCTGAACGGCACGTCGGACCCCAACTCGGCGCACATCGAGAGCAGTTCGTCCCGCGACGAGCCGAGGCCCCACAGCGCGTCGCACGCCAGCAGCGCGCCCGCGCCGTCCGCGCTGCCGCCCGCCATGCCGCCGGCGACCGGGATGTCCTTGTCGATGTGGATGTGCACGTCGGGCGAGATCCCGTGGCGGGCCGCGAGGAGCTCGGCCGCGCGGGCCGCCAGGTTCGTACGGTCCAGGGGGACCTGGTCCGAGCCGGGTCCGGCGCAGGTGAGGGTCAGCGACGGGGCCGGGCGCACCGTCACCTCGTCGTACAGCCCCACCGCGAGGAACACGTTGGCCAGGTCGTGGAAGCCGTCGGGACGCACCCCGCCGACCGCCAGCTGCGCGTTGACCTTCGCCGGCACCCGTACGGTCACAGTCACTGCTTCGCCTCCGCGATCCGCGCGAACTCCTCCACCGTCAGCGCCTCACCGCGCGCCTGCGGCGAGACACCGGCCGCCACCAGCGCCGCCTCCGCGGCGGCGGGTGATCCGGCCCAGCCCGCGAGCGCGGCCCGCAGGGTCTTGCGGCGCTGCGCGAAGGCCGCGTCGACGACGGCGAAGACCTCCTGGCGGGAGGCCGTCGTCGCGAGCGGCTCCTTGCGGCGCACCAGCGACACGAGGCCGGAGTCCACGTTGGGGGCGGGCCAGAAGACGTTGCGCCCGATCGCGCCGGCCCGCTTGACCTCGGCGTACCAGTTGGCCTTGACGGACGGCACGCCGTACACCTTGTTCCCCGGCTGGGCGGCGAGCCGGTCGGCGACCTCCGCCTGCACCATGACCAGGGTGCGCTCGATCGTCGGGAAGCGTTCCAGCATGTGCAGCAGGACCGGGACGGCGACGTTGTACGGCAGGTTCGCGACGAGCGCGGTCGGCGCCGGACCGGGCAGCTCCCGCACGTGCATGGCGTCGGAGTGGACGAGTGAGAAGCGCGACGCCTTCTCCGGCAGGCGGGCAGCGATCGTCGTCGGCAGGGCCGCGGCGAGCACGTCGTCGATCTCGACGGCGACGACCCGGTCCGCCGCCTCCAGCAGCGCGAGGGTCAGCGATCCGAGCCCGGGGCCCACCTCGACGACCACGTCGTCGGGCTCGACCTCGGCCGTGCGCACGATCCGGCGGACCGTGTTGGCGTCGATGACGAAGTTCTGGCCGCGCTGCTTGGTGGGGCGTACGCCCAGCGCGGCGGCCAGTTCGCGGATGTCGGCGGGGCCGAGGAGGGCGTCGGGATCAGTGGTGCTCACCGATACAGCCTACGGCCGCAGTGCGGCCACGGACTCGCCCCCCGCTGCATGTAGAGCTTCTTCGCCCGGTACGTCTGTTCCTCGGGGGACGCGTCCTGCGGGCGTCCGCTGCCGCCCACGGAGCGCCAGGTCCCGATGTCGAACTGGTACAGGCCGCCGTAGTTCCCCGAAGGATCGACGGCGCCGGGCCGGCCGCCGGACTCGCAGTCGGCGAGGGCGTCCCAGTTCAGGTTGTCGGCCGCGCCCATCGATGACGGCAGCCGGCGGGTTCCCACCCGCACCTGCTCGGTGACCGGCTCGCGCACGACGTCCTCGGAGAGCTTGCGCGGCCTCTGGCGTACGCCGTTGACCGTGCGCAGCGCGTAGGTGACCCGGCGCACGCCCGGCCGGCCCTGCCGCACGACGGTCTCGGTCCCGGCGAACAGCTGCGGGTCACGGGTCCTCTCGACGGTGTACGGGACGGGTTCCTCACGGACCTCGCGGGTGCCGGTGACGCGCAGGACGGTGACCGTCTGGCCGTCGTGCGGGAAGCTCTCGGGCGGCACGGATGTGGTGTCCTGGCCGCGCAGCGCGATGCCGGCCTCGGCGAGCGCCCCACGCACGGTCGGCGCGTTGGTGCGGATGGTGCGCTCACGCCCGTCGGCCATGAACGTGACGGACCGCTCGGTGCGCACGTCGAGCGCGAGCCCTGAGCGCGGGAGGGCCGATGAGCGGGAGACGGACGTGAACGCTCCCTCGGCGCGGACGCCGAGCTGTCGCAGTGCCTCCTCGACCGTGCGGGCGGTGGTCCAGACGGTGCGGCGGTGGCCGTCGAGGGTGAGGGCGAGGGGGCGTCCGTAGCGGACGACGACCTCGTCGCCGTTGTCGAGGTCGTCGCCCGCGCCGGGCGCGACGATGTCGTGCGGGCCGACGGCGAGCCCTTCGTCGTGCAGCAGTTCCCGCACGTCGTCGGCGAAGGTGTGCAGGGTGCGGGGGACGCCGTCGACGGTGAGCCGCACGGATTTGTCGGCCGCGACGAAGGCGGAGGTCCCGCCGGCGAGGAAGGCGACGACGAGGGCCTGCGGGACGAGCCGGCGCAGGGTGTCGGGCCGCTCCGCCGCGCGGCGGCGTCGCCCCCGTGTCCGTCCGCCCGTGCCGGACGACCGCGCGTCGCGCCGGCACGGGGGCGGCGTCTGGCCCGGCAGCCGCGGCCCGGTCCCGTCCGGCCCGTCGTACGCCGGTGTCGAGCGGGCGGCGTCGCTGCCGCGCGGGTCCACGTACGGCAGGGTCGGCTCGTACGCCGGTGTCGAGCGGTCGGCATCGCTGCCGCGCGGGTCCACGTACGGCAGGGTCGGCGCGTATGCCGCGGCGAGACGCGCGTCCACGAGCGTGGGCTCCGGGGAGTACGCCGCCGCGAGGGCCCCGGCCCCCGGGGCGGCCGGGTCGCCCGGCCCGCCGGCGAACACGGCCCGGGACGCCTGGCGGCGGCCGCCGCGTGCGGCACGGTGACTGCCCTGCGCATTGCTCACGACGCTCCAGAGGATGTCCGGCCCGACACGTGGCACCGGACAGTATCGGAGCGTTCGTCACTCTCCAAAGCGGCACGGACACGCAGCGTCGCGAGAGGCCGGTGCGCCCGATCCGGTCAGTAGCCGAATGCGCGTGCGGTGTTCGCCGCGATCGCCGAGGCCAGCGTGTCCTCGTCCAGCCCCTTGACCTTCGCCATGGCCCGCAGGGTGACCGGAACGAGATAGGGCGCGTTGGGCCGTCCGCGGTACGGGACCGGGGTGAGGAACGGCGCGTCCGTCTCCACCAGGACCAGTTCGGCGGGGGCCACGACGAGCGCGTCGCGCAGCGGCTGGGCGTTCTTGAAGGTCACGTTGCCGGCGAAGGACATGAAATAGCCCGCGGCCGCGCAGGCTTCCGCCATTTCCGCGTCGCCCGAATAGCAGTGGAACACCGTGCGTTCGGGCGCGCCTTCCTCCGCGAGAATGCGCAGCACGTCCGCGTGGGCCTCGCGGTCGTGAATGACGAGGGCCTTGTCGTGCCGTTTGGCGATCTCGATATGGGCGCGGAAAGAGCGCTCCTGGGCGGCCATTCCCTCGGGCCCCGTACGGAAGTAGTCGAGACCCGTCTCACCGACGGCCTTCACCTCGTCGAGCGCGGCGAGACGGTCGATCTCGGCGAGCGCGTCGTCGAGCGCGGCGTCCCCGCCCGCCTCCCTCGCGCCCTGCCGCGACCATCCGTCCGGATCCCCCAGCACGATGCGCGGCGCCTCGTTGGGGTGCAGCGCGACCGCGGCGTGGACCTCGCGGTGCGCGGCGGCGGTCTCGGCGGCCCACCGGGACCCCTTGATGTCGCAGCCCACCTGGATCACGGTCGTCACGCCCACTGCCGCGGCCCTGGCCAGGGCCTCCTCGACCGTGCCGTCCTGCATGTCCAGGTGGGTGTGCGAATCGCCGACCGCCACCCCGAGCGGTTCGGGCAGCGGCGGCGGTGCGGACTTCGAACTCATGGGCGCGATCCTACGAGGCGTCCGCCCTCGCCCTCACGTGCGGTGGCGGCTCACACGCGGCTCAGTCGCGTCCCCGCTGCGGTTCGCGTACGGCTGGCGTACGGCTCACTTGCGGTGGTGGAACGGGTGGAGCAGGTCGGAGAGATGCCAGTGATGCGCACGCACCGGGCCCGGGGGCTCGCCCTCCGGGTGGGCGACCGGAGGCTCGGCGGCTTCCGGGGCCGCGCCCTGCGCCTCGGCGGGCGACGCCGTCGGGACAGGATGCGCCCGCGGCTGGCCGTACATCTCCGCCATCATGTCCCTGACCGAGGAGACCTGCCCCGCCCGCATGATCCGGACCCGGTGTCTTCCGCAGTTGACGCACGTCGGCGCCTTGAGCGGGGAAGGCACCCGCACGCCGCCGGTCTTGTAGACGACGAAGGCCCGGCCCGCCCCGTCGGTGTGGTGCTCGATGTCGTACGACTGCTCCCAGCCATGCCCGCAGTACATGCAGGCGAAGGAGTACTCCTCGTGGCCGACGGCGGTGCCGGTGCCTGTGATCTCACTCATGCCAGCTCCTCTCCACTGATCCAGTGGACGCCTTTTCCGGCGGGAGCGCATCAGCGCCGGTCGAACAATGGGAGGCTCTTTGACTTCCCTTGCCGAAAGGGCCGCTGCAGGCTCTGGGCTTTGCCTTTCACCATAGCCCTTTACCCTCTCACTGGGCCGATCGAGCCGCGTTCTTTGCCGCGACGACGGCATCGAACACCTCGCGCTTGGGCAGGCCCGCTTCGGCGGCCACCGCGGCGATCGCCTCCTTGCGCCGCTCCCCCGCCTCCTCTCGCACCCGCACCCTGCGCACCAGCTCGTCGGCGTCGAGCTCGGCGGGTCCGGTCTCGGGGGCGCCCTCGACGACCACGGTGATCTCGCCGCGCACGCCCTCGGCCGCCCAGGCCGCCAGCTCACCGAGGCCGCCGCGCTTGACCTCCTCGTACGTCTTGGTCAGCTCCCGGCACACCGCCGCGCGCCGGCCGGCGCCGAAGACCTCCGCCATCGCCGCGAGGGTGTCGTCGAGGCGGTGCGGGGCCTCGAAGTAGACGAGGGTGCGCCGCTCGTCCGCGACCTCGCGCAGCCGGCCGAGGCGCTCGCCCGCCTTGCGGGGCAGGAAGCCCTCGAAGCAGAAGCGGTCGACGGGCAGCCCCGACAGGGCGAGCGCGGTCAGCACCGCCGAGGGTCCCGGAACGGCGGTGACCTTGATGTCCTGCTCCACCGCGGCGGCGACGAGCCGGTAGCCGGGGTCCGAGACGGACGGCATGCCGGCATCCGTGACCAGCAGCACCCGCGCGCCGCCGACGAGGGCCTCGACGAGCTCGGGGGTGCGCGCCGACTCGTTGCCCTCGAAGTACGACACGACCCGCCCCTGCGTGTGCACGCCGAGGGCCTGGGTGAGCCGGCGCAGCCGCCGCGTGTCCTCGGCGGCGACGATGTCGGCGCCCGCCAGCTCGGCGGCGAGCCGCGGCGGCGCGTCCGCGACGTCGCCGATGGGGGTCCCTGCGAGTACGAGCGTTCCAGTCACAAAGCCATCCTCCCAGGACGGGAGGCACCACTCGCACAGCCGTGTTCCCTACGATGGCGCGGTGACCAGTACCGCGCCGCACACCATCGAGGGCAAGGACGCAGGCCGGCCGCCCGGCTGGCAGCAGCGGCTGCGCCGATTCGGCTACACGCCCCGGCCCGTGATCGGCCTGCGCGAACGCCTGGTGCCGCCCTACACCCGCCCCTCGGAGCGGTTGTGGGTGGCGCTCGGCGTCCGGGTGGGCGACGCGGAGCCGCTGTTGAGGATCGCCGCCTGGGGCGGGCCGGTCCTGGTGGCGCTGCTCGCCGGGGTGCTGCGGTTCTGGAACCTCGGCAAACCGCACGCCGTGATATTCGACGAGACGTACTACGCCAAGGACGCCTGGGCCCTGATCAACCAGGGGTACGAGGCGAGCTGGCCGAAGGACGTCGACAAGACGATCCTCAAGGACGGCTCCTCCGTCCCGATCCCCGACGACCCCGGCTATGTGGTGCATCCGCCGGTCGGCAAGTGGGTCATCGGGCTCGGCGAGAAGTTGTTCGACTTCACGCCCTTCGGCTGGCGCTTCATGGTCGCCGTGCTCGGCACGCTGTCGGTGCTGATGCTGTGCCGGATCGGGCGCAGGCTCTTCCGCTCGACGTTCCTGGGCTGCCTGGCGGGTCTGCTCCTCGCCGTGGACGGCCTGCACTTCGTCATGAGCCGTACGGCGTTGCTCGACCTGGTGCTGATGTTCTTCGTGCTCGCGGCCTTCGGCGCGCTGCTCGCCGACCGCGACCGCTCACGGCGCAGGCTCGCCTCCGCGCTCCCGGCGGACGCCGACGGCGTGCTGCGCCCGGACGCCCGGGTCGCCGAGACCCTGAGGCTCGGGTGGCGGCCGTGGCGGCTGACGGCGGGCGTGATGCTGGGCCTCGCGGCGGGCACCAAGTGGAACGGCCTGTACATCATGGCCGCGTTCTGTGTGATGAGCGTGCTGTGGGACGTGGGCGCGCGGCGTACGGCCGGCGCGGTGCGCCCGTACCTGGCGGTGCTGAAGAAGGACCTGGTCCCCGCGTTCCTCTCGACGGTGCCGGTCGCACTCGTCACGTACATGGTGTCGTGGACCGGCTGGCTGGTCACCGACAAGGGCTACTACCGGAACTGGGCGAGCACCGGGGACGGGCGGGAGAGCAGTTGGGGCTGGCTGTTCCCTGACTGGTGGCGCAGCTTCTGGCACTACGAGACGCAGGTCTATCAGTTCCACATCGACCTGACCTCCGGTCACACCTACCAGTCGAACCCGTGGAGCTGGCTGGTGCTCGGCCGCCCGGTCTCGTACTACTACGAGGACCCTGCCGCGGGCACGGGCGGCTGCCCCAAGGGCACCGCCGACAAGTGCGCGAGCGAGGTCCTGGCGCTGGGCACGCCACTGCTGTGGTGGGCGGCGTGCTTCGCCCTCTGCTACGTCCTGTGGCGCTGGTTCTTCCGCCGCGACTGGCGCGCGGGCGCGATCCTGTGCGCGTTCCTCGCGGGCTGGGCCCCCTGGCTGCTGTACCAGGAGCGCACGATCTTCCTGTTCTACGCGGTCGTCTTCGTGCCGTTCCTGTGCCTGGCGGTGGCGATGATGATCGGAGCGATGCTGGGCCCGCCGGGCTCCGACGAACGCCGCCGGGCGGTGGGCGCGATCGGGGCGGGCGTGCTGGTGCTGCTGATCGTGTGGAACTTCATCTACTTCTGGCCCATCTACACGGGCACGCCGATCCCGATGGACGACTGGCGCGGGCGGATGTGGCTGGACACCTGGGTGTAGCTGTGACGTGAGGGGCCCGGCACCTCTCGGTGCCGGGCCCCTCCGGGTGGTTGCCGGTGATCGGCACTCGTCCCGGGTCGTTCCTTCCCGTCATCCACCAGTGTTCGAAGCAGCGCCCACGCACTCCTGGAACGGGTTCTGCTGGAGGCACTTGGGGAGCGAGGCGCTCCACTGGTTGAGCTGCTTGGTCGCCTCGGTCCGCTGCGTAGTGTTCGAACTCTGGGCTGCCTTCAGCGTGGTGTTCACCTTCTTCGAGAAGTCGGTCGCCGCCTTCTGATCCGCCGGCTTGGTACCGGGCTTCAGCGAGGACACCAGGACGTCCGTCGTCGTCTTCACGACATTGGTCGCGGCCACCTTCACGCTCGACGGCGCGCCCGACTGCAGAACGTCGACGAGAACGTTGGTCGTGGTCTTCACGGTGTTCGTCACGGCCACCTTGACCGCAGGCGACGCCTTCGACTTCAGGCAGTTCACCAGGACATTGGTCGTGCTCTTCACGGTGTTCGTCACCGCCACCTTCACGGCCGGCGACGCATTCGACTTCAAGACGTCCACCAGGACGTTCGTCGTGGTCTTCACCGTGTTCGTCACGGCCACCTTGACGTTCGACGGCGCATTGGACTTCAGAACGTCCACCAGGACATTCGTCGTCGTCTTCACCGTGTTCGTC
>NZ_JBFAOY010000002.1:163149-231106 GCF_040675505.1 Streptomyces sp. NPDC049597 | reverse complement strand
GTTCGTCACGGCCACCTTCACCGCAGACGGCGCATTCGACTTCAGAACGTCCACCAGAACAGTGGTCGTCGTCGTCACGGTGTTCGTCACCGCCACCTTCACGGCCGACGGTGCATTGGACTTCAGAACATCCACCAGGACATTCGTCGTCGTCTTCACCGTGTTCGTCACGGCCACCTTCACCGCAGACGGCGCATTCGACTTCAGAACGTCCACCAGAACAGTGGTCGTCGTCGTCACGGTGTTCGTCACCGCCACCTTCACCGCAGACGGCGCATTCGACTTCAGAACATCCACCAGGACAGTCGTCGTCGTCTCAACGGTGTTCGCCACCGCCACCTTGACCGCCGGCGAAGCACCGGACTTCAGGACGTCCACCAGGACGTTCGTCGTGGTCTTCACCGTGTTCGACACGGCCACCTTGACGTTCGACGGCGCGTTGGACTTCAGAACGTCCACCAGGACATTCGTCGTCGTCTCCACGGTGTTCGACACCGCGATCTTCACGCCGGCCGGCGCATTCGACTCCTGGATGCCCACCAGGACATTCGTCGTCGTCTCCACGGTGTTGGCGACCGCCACCTTGACATCCGAAGGAGCGCCCGACTTCAGAACGTCCACCAGGACGTTCGTCGTGCTCTCGACGGTGTTGGCCACCGCCACCTTCACCTCGGACGGCGCATTGGACTGCTCGACGTTCGCCACGACATCCGTCGCCGTCTCGACGGAGTTCGTCACCGACGCCTTCACCTCTTGCGGCGCAGCCGCCTTGTCCACGTTCTTGAGGACATCCGTCGACTGCTTGATGACGCCCGCGAGTGCGGCCCGTTCCGCCAGCGGTGTCGACGGGTCCTCGACCGCCTTCAGCGTGTTGGACAGCTTGCTTGCCGTCTCCTTGAGCTCCTGCGGAACGTCCTGCTGGGTCGTCAGGTCCTGGACCTCCTGCTTCAGCTGGGGCGTCACCTTCTGCAGCTGAGCCCTCTGCTCCGCAGGCGGGGGATCATTCTGCTGCGCCGGCGGGGGCGGCGGGGGTGGAGGCGGCGGCGGAGGCGGCGGGGGCGGAGGCGGCGGAGGCGGAGGCACCACCTCACGCTGCTGCTGCTCCTCCTCAGGAGACGGAGGAGAAGGCGGAGGAGGAGGAGGAGGCACCTGCTCTTCCTCAGGAGACGGAGGAGTAGGCGGACTCGGCTGGTCGGGTACCGCGGCCGCGGCTTCAGCGAGCGCTTGGGGCGCTGCCTCAGCACTCGCGATGCCCGGCGACAGCGCAAGCGCCGCGGCCAGGCAGGAGGCACCGACGAAACGAAAAATTTTGTGCTGGGCAGTTCTGGACATAGTTGTTCCAACCGTGCTTTCCAGAAACGGTTTCTGACCCTGCGAAACGCGGCCCTGAAGGGCGGCGGCGGCCTATGGTCACGGAGTTCCACAGCTCAACGGTGCACAGGCGGCACGGAAACAACTCTTCCCCCATTCGGCGCATCCCGCAACGCGAGAGCGCCGGCCGCGGTCGGCGGCGACAGCCTGATCGGGTGCTGACCTCGCAGTCCCGCAACTGCCCCTCCCCCGTCACCCCCGTCGCGTAGAGTGCTCCTGACTCGCGATCTTGAACATGTTCAGGACGTGCACTCTGGGGAGGGGGCTGCGGTCATGCGCAGCGGAGCGAAGGTCGCCGTCGTCGGCGGCGTGTTCGCCGTCGTGGCGACGGGTGTCGGCTACGGGGGATGGAACCTGTACAACGGGCTCACCGGGAACGGCGGGGGCGACGGGCTCACCACCCGGTCCGCGCCCAAGGAGACCGGACCGCCCAGTGCGGAGGAGGTCGACAGGACCGCGAAGGACTTCTTCGCCGCCTGGGCCGCCGGCGACGGGCCGGCCGCGGCGCGGCTGACCGACAACGCCGCCGAGGCGGAGCCGTTGCTCACCGGTTACCGCGAGGACGCCCATGTCACCAAGGCGGTCATCAGGCCCGGTACGGCGGTCGGCGGGAAGGTGCCGTTCACGGTCGAGGCGACGGTGGCGTACGAGGGCACGTCCAAGCCCTGGTCGTACTCCTCCGAGCTGACCGTGGTCCGCGGGCTGACCACCGGGAGGCCGCTGGTCGACTGGCAGCCGTCCGTCGTGCACCCCCAGCTCACCGAGGGCGCCTCGCTCGCCACGGACACCGCGTCCGCCCCGCCGATCAAGGCGGTCGACAAGGACGGCGTGGAGCTGACGAAGGAGAAGTACCCCTCGCTCGGCACGGTCCTCGACTCCCTGCGCGAGAAGTACGGCGCGACGGCGGGCGGCAAGCCGGGCGTCGAGACGGTCGTCAGGTCGGCGGACGGCAGCGTGCCCGACAAGACCCTGCTCACGCTCACCGAGGGCGAGGAGGGCACGCTGAGGACCTACCTGGACGCGGGCGTGCAGGCGGCCGCGGAGAAGGCGGTGAAGCAGTTCGGCAGGGCATCCGTCGTGGCGGTCGAGCCGAGCACCGGCCGGATCAGGGCCGTCGCCAACAACCCGGCGGACGGCTTCAACACGGCGCTCCAGGGCGCTCAGGCCCCCGGTTCCACGATGAAGATCGTCACCGCGGCGATGATGCTGGACAAGGGGCTGGTGAACGGTCCGGGCTCGTCGGTCGAGTGCCCGCCGACGGTCACCTGGGAGCGTGAGTTCCACAATCTCGAGGACTTCTCGCTCGGGACCACCACGCTCCGGCGCGCCTTCGCCCGCTCCTGCAACACCACCTTCATCAAGCCGGTGAAGCCACTGGGACAGAGCGCCGGCACGTCACTCGGGGAGACGGCGCGGAAGTACTTCGGCATCGGGCTGGAATGGAAGACGGGCGTGGTCACCCGCGACGGCAGCGTGCCGGAGTCGACGGGCGCGGAGACCGCCGCCTCCTACATCGGCCAGGGACGCATCCAGATGAACGCCCTCAATGTCGCGTCCATCGCCGCGACCGTGAAGGGCGGCGTCTTCCGGCAGCCGGTGATCGTTCCGCGGGACCTCGACGACCGTGAACTGGCCACCGCTCAGCCGCTCCCGGCGGGCATGGCGCAGACGCTGCGCCGGCTGATGAACGCCGGAGCCACGGGCGAGGGCACCGGGGCCCGCGCCATGGCCTCCGTGGGCGGCGACAAGGGCGCGAAGACCGGATCCGCCGAGGTCGACGGCCAGGGCGATTCCAATGCCTGGTTCACCGGATACGCCGACGACCTCGCCGCAGCCGCCGTCGTCGACTCCGGCGGGCACGGCGGCGACGCCGCAGGTCGAGTCGTCGCGCGGGTGTTGAACGCACGGTGACCAGGAGGGGAAACCCGGTCGCATGGCCCGTACAACGACCGCTACCGTGCGGGCCATGAGCACTCACGACACCGCCGGCGCCCACCCCCGATTCGCCGAGGCTCTGCGCGAGCTCGGACTCGAGGTCCCCGTACGCCGTTTCCCGGACGCGACGCGCACCGCCGCGCAGGCGGCCGAGGCCATCGGCTGCGACGTCGGCGAGATCGTGAAGTCGCTGATCTTCGAGGCGGACGGCCAACCGGTACTGGTGCTGATGGACGGCTCGTCGCGCGTGGACGTCGAGCGGGTGCGTGAGGAGCTGTGCGCCGAGTCGGTGAAGCGGGCGGACGCCGACCTGGTGCGCGAGACGACCGGGTACGCCATCGGGGGCGTACCTCCGTTCGGTCACCGCACCCGTACGAGCGTGCTCGCGGACCGGGGGCTGCTCGACCACGCCGTGGTGTGGGCCGCTGCCGGGACCCCGCACACGGTGTTCCCGCTCGACCCCAAGACGCTGATCGCCCATGCGGGCGGCACGGTCGTGGACGTCCGCGAGCGCACGGCGTGACGGTTCTCGTCGCCGCCGCGGTGCTCGCCGCGGCGGTCACGCATGCCGGCTGGAACGCCCTGGCGCACGGGATCAAGGACCAGCTCGTCGCCTTCACCCTGATAGCGGGCGGCGCCGCCGTCATGGGCGCCGTCATGGCGTGCTTCGCCCCGGTGCCCGCGGCGGGCGCCTGGCCCTACCTCGTCGCGTCCGCGCTGCTGCACGTCGGCTACCAGGCCCTGCTCATGCGGTCGTTCAGCCTCGGCGACTTCGGCCAGATGTATCCGATCGCGCGCGGCACGGCCCCGCTGGTGGTGACGGTCGCGGCCGTGGTGTTCGTCGGCGAGCACCTGAGCGCCTGGCAGGCGGCCGGGGTCGGCGTCGCGTCGGCGGGCCTCGTCGGTGTCGCGCTGTGGGGCATCGTCCCCCTGGGCCAGGGGGCCCGGGAGGTACCCCGAGGCTCCGGCACCCGCCCGCACTGGCCCGCGGTCGCGGCCGCGCTCGCGACCGGCCTGTCGATCGCCGCGTACACGGTGGTCGACGGCCTGGGCGTGCGCGCGTCCGGCACGCCGATCGGCTACATCGCGTGGCTGATGATTCTCGAAGGCGCCCTGGTCCCGGCCTACGCGGTGTACACCCGCCGGGGCGCGCTGGCCGCCCAGCTGCGGCCTCATGTGGGGCGCGGACTGCTCGGCGCGGCGATGTCGATCGCCGCGTACGGACTGGTGCTGTGGGCCCAGACCCGCGCCCCGCTGGCGCCGATCGCGGCGCTGCGGGAGTCGTCGATCATCGTCGGCGCGGCGATCGGCGCGCTGCTGTTCAAGGAGCGGTTCGGGGCGCCGCGAATCGCGGCGGCGTGCCTGATGGTGCTGGGCATCGGCCTGATGCTCAAGGCGGGCTGACACTCGGGCCGGGCTGACACTCGGGGCGGGCCGGCGCGCGAAGCCGGCTGGTGCGCGCGCTGCCGGCCGCCGGCGAACCGGCCGGCGCCTCCCAGGCGTCCCTGCCACCATGGGGACGCTCACACACGGGATACGCCAGCTGCTCCGTTTCGGCCTGCTGGAGGCGCGCTGCTGCGCCTTCGCCGTCGCTCTCGTCGGCGGCATAGCCGTCTCGGGGCAGCTGCCCGAGCTGCCCGTCGCCCGCTACGACCTGCTGCTGCTCTACGGCATCGCCCTGGCCGTGCTGGCCAGGAAGGTCGGCTGGGACAGCCCCCGCGACACCGCCGTGATCGCCTGCTGCCATCTCGTGGGACTCCTCTTCGAGTTGGTCAAGGTGCGGATGGGCTCCTGGAGTTACCCGGAGGAGGCGCTCACGAAGATCGGCGGCGTACCGCTGTACGGCGGGTTCATGTACGCGGCCGTGGGCAGTTACCTGTGCCGGGCCTGGCACCTGTTCGACCTGCGGCTGACCCGCTACCGGCCCCGGGTCATGGCGGTGCTCGCGGCCGCCGTCTACGTGAACTTCTTCAGCCACCACTGGCTGCCCGACGCGCGCTGGGTGCTCGCGGCGCTGCTGCTGTGCGCGACGGCGGGGACGTGGGTGCGGTTCCGGGTGGGCGAGCGCGACCACCGGATGCCGCTGGCGCTGGCGTTCGTACTGATCGGCTTCTTCCTGTGGGTCGCCGAGAACATCGCCACGTACGCGGGCGCCTGGAGCTATCCGGACCAACTGGGCGGCTGGCAACCGGTGTCGGTGGCCAAGTTCGGCGCGTGGGCGCTGCTGATCACGGTCACGTTCGTGCTGACGGCGGGATCGGCCGGCCGTTCGCTGCCCGGCCCGCGTGCAGTCGCTCGAAACCGGAGTTGACGGCGAGCAGGCCGCCGTCGACCCGGAGCGTCGTGCCGGTGATCCAGGCCCCGTCGCACGAGGCGAGGAAGGTGACCGCCGCCGCGATGTCCTCGGGCTCGCCGACGCGGCCGAGGGGGTAGACCTCGCGCAGGACTTCCCGTTCGGACGCGCGGTCCTGCCAGGCCCGGGTGCGGACGGTGCCGGGGTTGATCTGGTTGACGCGGACGCCGCGCGCCGCCGCCTCGGCGGCGAGGGTGCGGGTGAGGGAGGCGAGACCCCATAGCCCTATGGGGCAGGGGAGGTGCCCCAGGCGGCGCTGTAGGCGTGGCCGCCGAAGGACTGCTCGGCGTTGACGGAGCCGATGTTGACGATCGCCCCGCGGCCGCCCGCCTCCAGATGCGGCAGTGCGGCGCGGGAGCACCGGAAGGCGCCGGTCAGGCAGATGTCGAGGTCGCGCGCCCAGTCCTCGTCGGCAGGTCCTCGAACAGCTCGGTGTCCCGGGCGGCCGAGAGGGCGTTGTTGACCAGCACGTCGAGAGTGCCGAAGCGTTCCACGGCGTGCGCGACGGCGGCCTCGACCGAGCCGCGGTCGCCCACGTCGCACGGGAAGGGCTCCGCGCCGTCGATGGACGCGGCGGTCTCCTCGGCGGCGTCCGTGTCGATGTCGGTGACGAGCACCCGCGCGCCCTCCGAGGCGAGGCGCCGGGCGGTCGCCGCCCCGATGCCGCGGGCGGCTCCGGTGATCAGTACGCCGTGACCTCGAGGCGTTTCACAGGGCCGAACGTACCGCCCTGATGAGGGCCTGCGCACGAGGATCGGCCGTCACGCCCTTGCGCATGCCGTTCGTCGCGTAGCCCAGCGCGATGCCCGACTCGGGGTCGGCGAAGCCGAGGGAGCCGCCGCGGCCCGGGTGACCGAAGGAGCCGGGGCCAAGCAGCGGCGAGGCGGGCCCGTGGAGCATGTAGCCGAGGCCGAAGCGGGTGGGGACGACGAGCACGCGGTCGGGCCCGGCGGACTCCTCGGTACGGGCGAGGGTGAGGGTGGCCGGGGCGAAGAGCCGGGGCCCGCCGTCGACCTCGCCGATGGTGGCGGCGTAGAAGCGGGCGAGGGCGCGGGCGGTGGAGATGCCGTTGGACGCGGGCAGTTCCGCGGCGCGGAAGGCGGGGTCGTTCTCGTCGGGCGCCGGGTCGATGGCGCCGAAGGCGCGGCGGGTCAGGGAGGCGGGGTCCCGGTAGGCCTCGGAGACCGAGCGCTTGGGGCGGAGCTTGAGGCCGCCGCCCTGCGCGGTCTCCGGCTCGGCGACGGGGCCGAGGCGGCCGACGCGGTGGGCCTCGTCGGCGGGCAGGCCGATCCAGAAGTCGAGGCCGAGCGGGCGGGCTATCTCCTCGGCGACCCAGCGGCCCATGGTCCGGCCGGTGACGCGGCGCACCAGTTCGCCCAGGAGCCAGCTGTAGGTCTGCGCGTGGTAGCCGTGCTCGGTCCCCGGCTCCCAGGCGGGGGCCTGCGCGGCGAGCGCTGCGGGGCCGCTCGTGCCGTCCCCGGCCTCGTCCGGGGTGAGCGGCCGGTCCAGCACCGGCAGGCCGGCACGGTGGGCGAGCAGGTGGCGGACGAGGACGCGCTCCTTGCCCGCCGCCTTGAACTCCGGCCAGTACGTGCCGACCGGCGCGTCCAGGTCGATCTGCCCGCGCTGGTGGAGCAGGAGGACCACGGCCGCGGCGACGCCCTTGGTCGCCGAGCGGACGACCTGGGCGGTGTCGACGGCCCACGGTTCGCGGCCGTCCACGTCGCGGGCGCCCGCCCACAGGTCGACGACCTTGCGGCCGTGGCGGTAGACGGCGACCGCGGCCCCGCGCTCCCCGCGCTGCTCGAAGTTGCGTACGAAGGCGTCCGCGACCGCTTCGAAACCGTCCGCCACCGTGCCCCGGACGTCCACCACGTGTGCTCCTTCACTGCCGTCCATCCCCCCATGGTGCAACGTGGTCCAGACCGGCCGGATTCCGGGGCGGCACTCCCGCTGGGCGTACCTCCCGGCGTTGGCCGGGTGTTCGGCCCGGGAGGCCCTCCTGCCGGGTCGTCAGATCGGAGGATGCTCCGGGGCGGGGCGGGTCACCCCGGGTCCGCCGCCTCGGCGAGCCGGTGGAGTTCGCCGCGCAGCCGCGCGATCTCCGGCCCCTCCAGACCGGTGCTGCGCATCAGCCGCTCCGGCACCCGCTCGGCCCGCTCGCGCAGCGCCCGGCCCTCGTCGGTGAGCACCAGAAGCACCGAGCGCTCGTCGGCCGCCGAACGCTCGCGGCGCACGAGCCCCGCCGACTCCAGCCGCTTCAGCAGCGGCGAGACGGTGCCGTAGTCCAGCCGCAGCGCGGCGGTGAGCTCCTTGACCGGCACCCCACCGCGCTCCCAGAGGACCAGCATCGCCAGGTACTGCGGATACGTCAGGCCCAGCTCCGCCAGCAGCGGCCGGTAGGCGGCCGTCACCGCGCGCTGGGCCGCGTACAGCGCGAAGCACAGCTGGTCGTCGAGCAGCAGCGAGGCGGTGGCCGGGTGGGCCAGGGGCTCGTCGGTGCGGGTCTCGTCGGTGCGGTTCACGCGCCCATTGTCACGGACTTCGGGTGGAAGCCGAAGGGCAGCTCCAGCCGGTGCGCGCGCATCAGGTCCTCGTCGCCCAGCAGGTCCTGCGTGGCGCCGTCCGCGGCGATCACGCCGTCGCTGAGGACCACCGAGCGGGGGCACAGCTCCAGCGCGTACGGCAGGTCGTGCGTGACCATCAGGACCGTGACGTCCAACGAGCGCAGGATGTCGGCCAGTTCACGGCGGGACGCCGGGTCGAGGTTGGACGAGGGCTCGTCCAGGACGAGGATCTCCGGCTCCATCGCGAGCACGGTCGCGACGGCGACCCGGCGGCGCTGCCCGAACGACAGGTGGTGCGGCGGCCGGTCCGCGAATTCCGCCATGCCCACCCGCTCCAGCGCCTCCCCGACCCGCTGCTCCAGCGCGGCGCCGCGCAGGCCGGAGGCGGCCGGCCCGAAGGCGACGTCCTCGCGGACGGTGGGCATGAACAGCTGGTCGTCCGGGTCCTGGAAGACGATGCCGACCCGGCGGCGGATCTCCGCGAGGTTCTCCTTGGCCACGGGCAGTCCGGCCACGGCGACCGTGCCGACACCTCCGGCCAGGATGCCGTTGAGGTGCAGGACGAGTGTCGTCTTGCCGGCGCCGTTGGGGCCGAGGAGGGCGACCCGCTCGCCGCGGCCGACCGTCAGGTCGACACCGAAGAGGGCCTGGTGTCCGTCGGGGTACGCGTACGCGAGTCCGCGCACCTCCAGCGACGGGGTCGCCTCGGTCGAAGTGGTCGTCACAGCATCCATCCCAGCAGACAGACCGCGAACGCGGTCACGGGCAGTACGGCGGCGTACGACCACTGGGCAGGCGTGGCGCGCACGTCGTCCAGGACCGGCATGGTCCCGGTGTAGCCCCGGCTCACCATGGCCAGGTGCACCCGCTCACCGCGCTCGTAGGAGCGGATGAACAGGGCGCCCGCAGTCTTGGCCAGCACACCCCAGTGGCGCACGCCCCTCGCCTCGAAACCGCGCGAGCGGCGGGCGATCGACATGCGCCGCATCTCGTCGGCGATCACATCGCCGTAGCGGACCATGAACGAGGCGATCTGGACCAGCAGCGACGGCAGCCGGAGCCGCTGGAGGCCGAGCAGGACCGAGCGCAGTTCGGTCGTCGAGGCGAGGAGCACGGAGGCGGCGACACCGAGCGTGCCCTTGGCGAGGATGTTCCACGCGCCCCACAGGCCCGGGACGCTCAGCGCCACCCCGAGCACCTCGGTCCGCTCGCCGGGGACGACGAACGGCATGAGCACGGCGAAGGCCACGAACGGGACCTCGATCAGCAGCCGCTTGAGCACGAAGCCCGCCGGGACGCGCGCCGCCGCGGCGACCGCCGCCAGCAGCAGCGCGTACACCCCGAAGGCCCACACGGCCTCGCGCGGCGTCGAGACGACGACGAGCACGAAGCACAGGACGGCGACCAGCTTGCAGTGGGCGGGCAGCGCGTGGACCGGCGAGTGCCCGTGCCGGTAGAGCTTGTGGGCGTGCCCCGCTCCCATGTCAGACGGAGCTCCGCACGGGGGTGTCCTGGTCGCTGTCCGCACGGCGGCGGCGCACGACGCAGAAGACCCCGGTGCCGACGGCGACCGTCGCGCCGACGCCGATGACACCGGCGAGGCCGCCGGAGAGCCGGTCGTCCGCGATGTCCTCGACGCCGTAGTCGGCGAGCGGCGAGCCGGCCGCGGCGTGCTCCTCGACGGTCCTGTCGATGCCCTTGTCGGCGGCGACCTTCTCCAGGCCGTCGGGGCTGGCCGAGGCGTAGAAGGAGACGAACCCGGCGAGGACGAACGCGGTCACGAGGCCGGTCAGCCACACCTTGCGCGGCGACCGGACGGCCACGGGGGCCGGCCCGGCCGGGGCGTCGACGAGCTCGCCGCCGACGCGGAGCTTGAGCGGGGCCGTCAGGCCGCGCGCGCCGTACACGAGGTCCGGGCGCACGGCGAGCACGGCGCCCACGGTGAGCGCGGTGATCGCGGCCTCGCCGATGCCGATCAGGACGTGGACGCCGACCATCGCGGTCAGGACCGAGCCGATCGGCACGTCGGTCAGCCCGCCGACCGCGTAGAGCAGGGTGAACGCGGCGGCGGCGGCCGGCACCGAGACCAGCGCGGCGACGAAGGAGGCGACGGTCACCGAGCGCCGGGTGCGCGGCAGGACCCTCACGAGCCCGCGGAACAGCCCGTACGCGACCAGCACGGTCACGACGCCCATGACGGTGATGTTGACGCCGAGGGCGGTCAGGCCGCCGTCGGCGAAGAGGATGCCCTGCATCAGCAGCACGACGGCTATGCACAGGACGCCGGTGAACGGCCCGACGAGGATGGCCGCGAGCGCGCCGCCCAGCAGGTGCCCGCTGGTGCCGGCGGCGACCGGGAAGTTCAGCATCTGCACGGCGAAGACGAACGCCGCGACGAGGCCGGCGAGCGGTGCGGTGCGGTCGGCGCCGGACAGGGCGACGGCCGATCCGCCCAGCTCGCGGCGGGCGCCGCGGAGGCTGACGGCGACCGCGCCGGCGGCGGCGACTCCGGCGGCCACCGAGACCGGCGCGTTGATGAATCCGTCAGGGACATGCATGGCGGGCTCCGCTTCGGACAGATGAGTAAGCGTCCCATGATAGGTCCCTCTTGCGAACCATGTGCAAGAGCGCACAGGTCACAGATGGGCGGCGTGGTCGGTAGCGGAGTGAGCACCACGAGCGAAATATGGGACATTAGATGATAAAGCAGACGAGTGTGAGGAGCAGGCCATGTCCCCCGCCGTCATGGAACACGCACGAGGCCGGATCGTCACCGACGCTCCTCAGTACCGCGCTGTGCGCGTCTCGCTCAGTTACGACCCAGCGGCGGACCCACAGGCCGTGTGCTTCTCGTTCCCCAGCGGCAAGGAGTGGACCTTCCCGCGCGAGGTGCTGGAGAGCGGCCTGAACGCGCCGGTCAGGCGGGGGGACGTCGAGATCTGGCCGTGCGGCCGGGTACAGGCCGTGGTCGAGTTCCACACGCACGACGGGGTCGCGGTCGTGCAGTTCGACGCCAAGACGCTGAACCGCTTCCTGCGCCACACGTACGCGGTGGCCGCGACGTCCCCGGCGCCGCCGGCCGCCACGCCGCGGCCGGAGCCCGCGCAGGCCCCGGCCGCCGCGCCGGCGGCACCCCCGACACCGGCCTGACCCGGGCCGCGCCACGCGGCACCGGGAGCCGGCCGCCGCGCGACCGCGGAAGCGTGACGTGGCCGTGTCCGCCTGGCCCAGACGGACACGGCCACGACTCACGGGCGACTCCCGCTCCTTCGGCGCGTGGCGCGAAGCACAGGACCTCGCGCCACACGTCCCCGGACCCGAAGGGCTCAGACGCGGACCAGCTCCCGGTCCTCGTCCGGATCGCCCGGCCTGTCGGCGAGCTCCTTGTGGAGCTTCTCGCCCTCCACGTCCACGTTGGGCAGCACCCGGTCCAGCCAGCGCGGCAGCCACCAGGCCTTGTGCCCGAGCAGGGCCAGCACCGCCGGCACGATCGCCATACGGACCACGAAGGCGTCGAAGAACACCGCGATCGCGAGGCCGAAGCCGATCATCTTGACCATCTGCTCACTGGAGCCGATGAAGCCGGAGAAGACCGCGATCATGATGACGGCCGCCGCGGTCACCACGCGCGCCCCGTGCCGGAAGCCCGTCACGACGGCCTCACCGGGGCGCTCGCCGTGGACGTACGCCTCCCGCATGCGCGTGACCAGGAACACCTCGTAGTCCATCGCGAGACCGAAGACCACGCCGATCATGAAGATCGGCATCATCGACATGACCGGGCCGGTCTGCTCGACGCCGAACAGCGAACCCAGCCAGCCCCACTGGAAGACCGCCACGACCGCGCCGAGCGCCGCGACGACGGAGAGCAGGAAGCCGAGAGCGGCCTTGAGCGGCACCAGCACCGACCGGAAGACGACCATCAGCAGCAGGAACGCGAGACCCACGACGAGCGCCAGGTAGGGCAGCAGCGCGTCGTTCATCTTCTGCGAGAAGTCGATGTTCATCGCGGTGGCACCGGTGACCAGGACCTCGTCACCGCTCCTGTCGCGGATGTCCTGCACCAGCTCCTCGGTGGCGACCGAGGACGGACGGTCCTTCGGGACGACAGTGATCACCGCGGTGTCACCGGCCTTGTTCAGCGTCGGCGGGGTCACGGCGGCGGCGCCTTCGAGGCCCTTGACGACCTCGACCGTGCGGTCGGCGGCGCTCCTGCCGCCGTCGACGACGACCATCAGCGGACCGTTGAAGCCCGGGCCGAAGCCCTCGGACAGCAGGTCGTACGCCTTGCGCTGCGTGGTGCTGACCGGCTGGGCGCCGTCGTCGGGCAGGCCGACCTCCAGCGAGGCGGCCGGTACGGCCACGGCGCCGAGGCCGACGACGCCGGCGAGCAGGACGGCGACCGGGCGGCGGAGCACGAAACGGGCCCAGCGGGTGCCCGCGTTCGGCTTGTCGGAGACCGGCTCGCCCTTGCGGGCCTTGCGGCCGAGGACCCGCTTGCCCGCGAAGCCGAGCAGCGCCGGGATCAGCGTGAGCGCGATGAGGACGGCGATGACGACGGTGCCCGCCGCGGCGAAGCCCATCTTGCTCAGCATCGGGATGTTGACGACGGCGAGGCCGACCAGGGCGATGACGACGGTCAGGCCGGCGAAGACGACCGCGGAGCCCGCGGTGCCGACGGCACGCCCGGCCGCCTCCTCGTGCTCGCGGCCCTCGGCCAGCTCGGCACGGTAGCGGGAGACGATGAAGAGCGCGTAGTCGATGCCGACCGCGAGACCGATCATCATCGCCAGCGTCGATGTGGTGCTGCCGAGGTCGAGGACGCTCGCCAGGGCGGTGATCGTGGAGATGCCGATGCCGACACCGATGATCGCGGTGAGCAGCGGCAGTCCGGCGGCGACCAGCGACCCGAAGGTGATGACCAGCACGATCCCGGCGATGACCACGCCGATGATCTCGCCCGCACCCTGCTCCGGCATGGTCTGGAGCGCGTCACCGCCGATCTCCACCGTCAGCCCGGCCTCGCGCGCCTCGGTGCCGGTCTCCTCCAGCGCCTCGCGCGTGGCGTCGGTCAGCTCCATGGAGGTGACCTTGTAGGTGACGGAGACGTACGCGGTCGAGCCGTCCTTGGACACGGCGCGCGCGGTGTACGGGTCGGTGACGGAGGCGACCTGGTCGGAGCCGGACTTCAGCTCGGAGACCGCCTTCGCGACCTCGTCCCTGGGGCCGGCGTCGGTCATCTTCCTGCCGTCGGGCGCCTTGAAGACGACCCGGGCGGTGGCGCCGTCGGCGCTGCCGCCGGGAAAGCGCTCCTCCAGCAGGTCGAAGGCCTTCTGGGCCTCCGTGCCCGGGATCGAGAAGGACGAGGACGTGGCGGTCGGCGCGGACGCCGCGCCGGCGCCCGCGAGCACGAGCAGGGCCACCCACAGCAGGGCGACGAGACGGCGGCGCCGGAAGGCGGTCCGTCCGAGTGTGTAGAGGAACGTGGCCACGAGGGCTACTCCCGTGTGTGAGGTGAACAGGGCAGGGGAGCCGGCCCGACGACGAGAGCGGCGCGCGTCAGGTGGTGCGGGTGAGCGGATCGTGCGGGTGATCCGGGGAAGGCGGCGGAGTGGGGCTCCGCCGTGTCAGGCGCCGAGGGCGGGGAAGACCACGGCGTCGAGGTAGTCGGTGAGGAAGGCCCGGTCGGGTGCGCGGTCCTCGATGAGCTGCCGGGCGACGACAGCGCCGAGGAACATGTGCGGGACGTATCCCAGGGCACGGTTGTCCGCCCTGATCTCGCCCCGGTCCACGGCCCGCCGCAGCAGCACGTCGAGTCCGGTGATCTCCGGCTCGATGAGCAGCTCGCGCAGGGCCGTGTGCAGATCGGGGTTGGAGTGGACCGCCTGGGCCAGACCCCGCATCAGCGCGGAGTCCTTCTCCATACGGCAGTCGTCGGTGCGGGCGAGCATCGCGTGGAAGTCGCCGCGCAGCGTGCCGGTGTCGATGTCGCCGACGTGCACCGGCTTGCTGTGCCTGAGCGCCCTGGCGACCAGCTCGGGCTTGCTCCGCCACTGGCGGTAGAGCGTGGCCTTGCTGGCCCGCGTGCGCCCGGCCACGGCGTCCATGGTCAGGGCGTCGTAGCCGACCTCGCGCAACAGGTCGAGCACCGCTTCGTACAGCTCTGCCTCGCGCTCGGGGGTGAGCCGGCTGCGCGTCATGTCGGCCTCCCTCGATCGCTGCCGAACGAAACTGTTTCGTACACCTTCACTGTACCCAGCCCTCGAACGAAACGAAACCGTTTCGCTTGTGGGCTGGATCACGCGCCGCCCGACGCGAGTCACCCGGCGCCACGAGTTGCCGCGCCCCCCGGGCGCGGAAAGCATGGGTGGGGTGAGTGACGACGCCGCGTATCTCCGCTTCCCGCACCTGCACGACGACTTGCTGTGCTTCGCGGCCGAGGACGACCTTTGGGTCGCGCCCCTGGTCCCGGAGGGTCAACGGCCGGGCCGCGCCTGGCGGCTGACCGTCGACCGGACCAGAGTCGGCCACCCCCGCTTCTCCCCCGACGGCAGCCACATCGCGTACACGAACTGGCGCAGTCTCGATCCGGAGATCCACCTCGCGCCGGTCGACGGCGGCCCCGCGCGGCGGCTCAGCTACTGGGGCTCGACCGACACCCGGGTCTGCGGCTGGACCCCCGACGGCCAGATCCTCGCCGTGTCCTCGCACGGCCAGCCCTTCTCCTACTTCTCCTGGGCCTACAGCGTCTCGACCGACGGCGCGCCCGGCGGACGCCTGCCGTGGGGCCCGGTCTCCGACATCGCCGTCATGGACGTGGCGGCCGGGCCCACCCACGCCGGCGGCGCCGGCTGCGAGCGGCGCACGCTGCTGCTCACCGGCAAGCCCCCGCACGAGCCGGCCGCCTGGAAGCGGTATCGGGGCGGGGCGACGGGCCGGCTGTGGCTGCACGGCAAGCGGCTGCTGCCCGACCTGGACGGACACCTGGACTGCCCGATGTTCATCCGCGGGCCGGGAGCCGACCGGTGGTCGCCGGAGGAGGGCGGCCGGATCGCGTTCCTCTCGGACCACGAGGGCGTCGGCAACCTGTACTCGTGCCTGCCCGACGGGACCGGTCTGCTGCGCCACACCGACCACGACGCGTTCTACGCCCGGCACGCCTCCAGCGACGGCCGCAGGATCGTCTACCAGTGCGCCGGCGACCTGTGGATCGTCGACGCGCTCACCCCGGACGCCGTCCCCCGCAAGCTGGAGGTACGGCTCGGGGGGCAGCGCGCGGGCCGGCGCACGTACCAGGTCCCGGCAGCGGGCAATGTGGACGCCCTGTCCGTCGACGAGACCGGCCGGGCGAGCGCGGTGGGCGTCCGCGGCAGCCTGTACTGGCTCACGCACCGCGACGGGCCGGCCCGTTCGATCGCGGACACCCCGGGCGTGCGGGTGCGGATCCCGGCGATGCTCGGCAACGGCCAGGTCGCGTACGTCACCGACGCGGAGGGCGAGGACGCCATCGAGATCGCGTACCTGCCGCGCGCGAGCGGCGACCGCGAGCCGCGGCGGCTGGCGCAGGGCGCACTGGGGCGGGTGCTGGAGATGGCGCCGGACCCGGACGGGGAGCGGATCGCCGTCGCCTCGCACGACGGCCGGCTGCTGCTGGTCGACGCGTCGGAGGAGGGCACGGGCGAGGTCACCGAACTGGTCAGGTCCGACAACGGCCCGGTGCGCGACCTGGCGTTCTCACCGGACGGCGGCTGGCTGACCTGGTCGCACCCCGGCATCGGCCGCTCGCTGCGCCAGATCAGGATGGCGCGCATCGCCGAACCGGGGGCGCACACGATCGTCGATGTCACCAACGGCCGCTTCGAGGACGAGAACCCGGTCTTCACGAGCGACGGCCGCTACCTCGCCTTCCTGTCCTGGCGCGGCTTCGACCCGGTGTACGACGTGCACACCGGCGACCTGTCGTTCCCGCTGGGCTGCCGCCCCTACCTGGTGCCGCTGTCGTCGACGACGCCCTCGCCCTTCGCGCTCACACCGGAGGGCCGGCCGGCCGCGGGCGGGCTCGACCCGCTGGAGGACTCCGGCGACCACACGGCGATGGTCGAGATCGAGGGCCTGGCGAACCGGGTCGTGCCGTTCCCCGTCACGGCCTCCAAGTACTCGGCGCTGCATCCGGTGAGCGGCGGCGGCCTGGTGTGGCTGCGCTGGCCCATCTCGGGCGCGCTGGGCGAGACGTTCGCCAACCCGGCCGACGTGTCGGGGCGTCCGACGCTGGAGCACTTCGACCTGTCCAAGGCGCGCAGGACGGAACTGGTCGACCACCTCGACTGGTTCGCCGTCAGCGGCGACGGCAGCCGGCTGGTGGTCGTCGACGAGGGCGAGCTGCGGGCCGTACCCGCGACGGAGACCGGCGACGGCGACTCCACGGTCTATCTCGACATGCGCCGCATCCTGCACGAGGTGGACCCGGCGTCCGAGTGGCGCCAGGCGTACGGGGAGGCGGGCCGGCTGATCCGGGACTACTTCTGGGAGCCGGACATGTGCGGCATCGACTGGGACGCGGTCCTCGAGCAGTACCGCCCCCTGGTCGAACGCGTCGCGTCCCCCGACGAGTTCGCCGACCTGCTCCGCGAGGTGCTGGGCGAACTGGGCACCTCTCACGCCTATGTGACCCCGGCACGGCGCAACGAGGGGCCGCCGCACTACCAGCGGGCGATGGGGCTGCTCGGCGCCAACCTGGTCTGCCGGGACGGCAGGTGGGTGGTCAAGCGCATCCTGCCCGGCGACTCGTCCGACTCCAAGGCCCGTTCGCCGCTGGCCGGTACGGGAATCCGCGAGGGCGCCGTCCTCACCCACGTCGACGGGCGGCCGGTGGACCCGGTCACGGGCCCCTACCCGATGCTGTCGGCGGCGGGCGGCACCACGGTCGAACTCACCTTCCTGACCGCGGAGGGCGCGGAGGAGGGCGAGGCGCACCCGCGCCGGGTCGCGATCGTTCCGCTGATCGACGAACGCCCGCTGCGCTACCAGGACTGGGTGGCCAAACGGCGGGAGGTCGTACGCGAGCTGAGCGACGGCAAGTGCGGCTACCTGCACATCCCGGACATGGGCGGCTCCGGCTGGGCGCAGTTCAACCGGGACCTGCGCATGGAGGTGTCGCGTCCGGCGCTGATCGTGGACGTGCGCGGCAACGCGGGCGGCCACATCAGCGAGCTGGTCGTCGAGAAGCTCACCCGCAAGATCCTCGGCTGGGACCTGACCCGCAACGCCGAGCCCGTCTCGTACGCCTCGAACGCGCCGCGCGGCCCGGTCGTCGCGATCGCCGACGAGGCGACGTCCTCGGACGGCGACATGATCACCGCCGCGTTCAAGCTCCTCAACCTGGGGCCTGTGGTGGGCAGCCGCACCTGGGGCGGCGTGGTGGGCATGACCGGCCGGCACCGGCTCGGCGACGGCACGGTGATCACGGTGCCGATGAACGCCGCCTGGTTCGACGCGTACGGCTGGTCCATCGAGAACCACGGTGTCGAACCGGACCTGAACTCGCTGCGCACCCCGCTGGACTGGGCCGAGGGCCGTCACACCGACATGGACGACGCGGTCCAACTGGCCCTGGACATGCTGAAGTCCTCGCCCGCGGCGCTCCCGCCGGACTACTCGGCGGCACCGGACCTGCGCCGCCCGCAGCTGCCCCCGCGGGAGCCGTGACCGCTGCCTCGGCAGACGGCGAAGGCGCACCCGCGAGGAGCGGGCGCGCCTTCGTGTGTACGCGGGTTCGTGTGTCCGCGGGCCTTCGTACGCGGCGTGTCAGGCGTCGTAGTCCTGGTTGAACCGGTCCAGTTCCTCCTGCAGCGCCTCCTGCGTGTCCCGTGCGTCGTCGGGTCCCGTCCCCCACGGCGGCGGTGCCTTCTCACGGTCCTGGCCGGTGCCCTTCGACGGCTGCTCGCCCTGTGCCTTCTGCTGCGCCCGATCGGCGCTCTCCTGCGACTTTTCCTTGGACTGGTCCGGCATTCCCATGAGACGTCACTCCCGGAAGGATGAGGAGGTCGGGGGCGGGCACACACCCGAGAGGTCCGCCGCCCCCTGCACCACGACCAGCCTCGCACGCGGGCATATCCCGTGCATTTCGATCAGCGGCCAGGGCCCCGCGCGGTCGAGGCGTCCGTCGCGCGGGCCGACTCGTCCGCCGCTCCACCCGCTCCCACCAGGCTCTTCGAGACGCCCGCGAGCCTGGGCGCGAACCGCCGCACCTCCCGCTGGCCGACGGTCCCGATGACCGCGGGCAGGCAGCCGCGCACCGGCTGCATGCCCCGCAGCCACCACTGCGCGTACACGTGTGCCGAGCGGCGCTCGATCCCGGCCACGATGCGGTCCACCGCCGGACCCAGCGGATACGTGCGGTTCGCCGGCCACGGCAGCCGTTTGCGCAGGTCGCGCATCACGTCGTCCTGGTCCGCTCCGCGCACCATGTCGGTGTCCGTCCAGGACAGGTAGCCGACGCCGACCTTCACGCCCCGGTGGCCGACCTCGGCGCGCAGGCAGTGCGCGAACGCCTCCACGCCCGACTTGGACGCGCAGTACGCGGACATCATCGGCGCGGGGGTGATCGCCGCCAGCGACGCGATCTGGAGGAAGTAGCCCCGGCTCTCCACCAGCGCGGGCAGGAACGCCCGCCCCGTCACGGCGCTGCCGATCAGGTTGACCTCGATCACGCGCCGCCAGGACACCGGGTCGGAGTCGAGGAACGGACCGCCCGCCGCCACGCCCGCGTTGGCGACGACGATGTCGACCTTGCCGAAGCGCTCCTTCACCTCCTGCGCGACCCGCGCCATGGCCTCGTGGTCGGTGACGTCCGCGTACCAGTGGTCGCACTCGGTGTGGAGGCGGGCCGCGACCTTCTTCAACTCGTCCGGTTCGAGACCGACGAGCGCGACCTTCGCCCCGCGGGCCGACAGCTTGCGGGCCAGCAGCTCTCCGACGCCGCGCGCCGCGCCGGTGACGACCGCGACCTGTCCTTCCAGGCTCTTCCTGCTCATGCGACCTCCTCCTTCGTGGTCAGGTACGTGCCGGTCAGCTCGCGGATCTTCCCCGTCACCGCCTCGGGCGCCTCGACCGGTGTCATGTGTCCCATGCCCGCGAGTTCCACCAGCTCGACACAGTGCGGCAGATCGAGAGCGAGGCGCTTGGCGTGCACCAGCGGCGTGAGCCGGTCCACCGTGCCCGCCACCACGACGGTCGGCACGGTCAGCGCCCGTACGCCCTCGTCGAGGTCGAGCTCGCCGAGCACGTGCGACCACGCCACGCGGGCCGTCCGCGGACAGGCGTGCACGATGCGGGCGCACGCGTCGACCCGCTCCGGCGACGAACCGGGGCCCATGGTCGCGTACTTGAGAATGCGCCGGGACAGCGGCGTGACCGGCCCGAGCGGGGCGCGCGCACCGAGGATCAGATGCGTGAGCCGGGTGCGCAGCGGACCGGGCCGCATCGGCACGACCAGTGACTCGGCGGTGAGCCGGGCGGCTCCGGTGCTGCACAGCAGCGACGCGGCGGTGTGCTCGCGGAAGCGGGGACGCCGGGACGCGGCCATGATCGTCATGCCGCCCATGGAGTGTCCGGCGACGACGGCCTTCTCGCCCGGGGCGAGCGCCGCCCTGAGCACGGCCTCCAGGTCGTCGGCGAGCCGCTCGGTGCCGACGGGCCCGGCCGGGGTGCGGCCGTGCCCGCGCTGGTCGTACACGACGACGCGGTGGTCGGCGGCGAGGTCGCGTATCTGGGCCGCCCAGAAGAGGGTGGAGCAGGTCCAGCCGTGGGCGAGGACCACGGCCGGCGCGTCCTCGCGGCCGTGGACCTCGACGTGGATGCGCGAGCCGTCGGCGGAGTGCGCGGTCAGTTCGCGGTCGGCGACGGGGTGCGCGTCGGTGCGCCGGGCGCTTCGGAGCAGGCGGCTCATGCGACGACCTCCGCGTCCTTCGTGTCCTTCGTGCCCTTCGCGCCCTTCGCCGCCCGGACGCCCGCGGCGGCGGCCGGAGCCGGGGCCTTGCGGGCGCGGATCACCTCGTACTCGGCGAGGTCCACCCGTCGCGTCTCGCTGCGGAACTCGGTCGTCGTGCCCGGCCAGATGGTGGTGTTGCGGCCACTGGCGTCGAGGTACCAGCTGGTGCAGCCGCCGGTGTTCCAGACGGTGCGCTTCATGCGTTCCTGCACGCGCCGGTTCCAGGCGTGCACGGCGGAGGGCCGGGCGGCAAGGACGCTGCCCTCGCCGAGCAGGCTGAGCTGGCGCATGTAGTCGGCCATGTAGTTCAGCTGCGACTCGATCATCAGGATCATGGAGGAGTTCCCGAGCCCGGTGTTCGGGCCGATGATCGTCATGAAGTTGGGGAAGCCCGCCGCCGAGGCGCCGCGCAGCGATTCCATGCCGTCCTTCCACGCCTCGGCCAGCGTGATCCCCTCGGCGCCGACGACGCGCTCGGCGATCGGCATGTCGGTGACGTGGAATCCGGTGCCGAAGACGATCACGTCGGCCTCGGTCCGCGTGCCGTCGGCGGCGACCAGGGTCGAGCCGTGCACCTCGGCGAGGCCGGACGCGACGACGTCCACATTGGGCTGCGCGAGTGCCGGGTAGTACGTGCTGGAGAGCAGGATGCGCTTGCAGCCGATGCGGTACGAGGGCGTCAGCTTGGCGCGCAGGGCGGGGTCCTTGATCGCCTTGGCCATGTTGGCCTTGGCCAGCCGCTCCACGATCCCGAGCTCGCCCGGCCGCTTGGTGAACGCCTGGACCTGGATCTCCCGTATGCCCCAGAGCAGGCCGCGCCGCGCGGTCCCGGTGAACGGCAGCTGACGGTGCAGCCAGCGCTCGGCCCCGGAGATCCTGCGGTCGATGCGCGGCATGACCCAGGGCGGCGTGCGCTGGAACACGGTCAGCCGGCCGACCTCGGGCTGGATCGCGGGCACGATCTGGATCGCCGACGCCCCCGTCCCGATCACGGCCACGCGCTTGCCGGTGAGGTCGTAGTCGTGGTCCCAGCGGGCCGAGTGGAAGACCTTGCCCGGGAAGCCGTCCAGGCCGGGGACGTCGGGGGTCCTCGGGTCGGACAGCGGTCCGCTCGCGGAGACGACGACGTCCGCGGTGAACCGGCCGCGCGAGGTCTCGATGTCCCACCGGAGGGCGTCGCCGTCCCAGCGCATCATCAGCACCTCGTGCCTCAGGCGCAGGTGGGGACGGAGCCGGAAGGTGTCGGCGACGTGCTCCAGGTACGCGCGGATGTGTTCCTGCCCGGAGAAGGTACGCGGCCAGTCGGGGTTGGGCGCGAAGGAGAACGAGTACAGGTGCGAGGGCACGTCGCAGGCACAGCCCGGGTAGTCGTTGTCGCGCCAGGTGCCGCCGACCGAGTCCGCGCGCTCCAGGACGACGAAGTCGGTGATGCCTTCGCGGCGCAGCCGGACCGCGGCGCCGAGGCCACCGAATCCGGATCCGATCACCGCCACTCGTACGTGCTCGTGCTGCTCGCTCATGCCGCTGCCTCCCGCTGAAACCGCTGGACGTCCCGGATCGCCGTACCGCAAAGAAACTGCCAGCAATCACTGGCATGGTTGGGAGGGTAGAGCAGCCGCATACCGAGCGGTAGGGGTCGGGGGCCACAAGTTACCGGCGGTACAACATAGGCTTCTGCTGTGACCGAGGCGCGCGAGTACCGCATGGAGGAATTGGCCAAGGAGGCCGGCATCACGGTGCGCACCCTGCGCTTCTACCGCGAGCGCGGCCTGATCCAGCCGCCTCGTCGCGAGGGCCGCATCGCCTGGTACGACGAACACCACCTGGCCAGGCTCCGGACCATCGCCGCCCTGCTGGAACGCGGCCACACCCTCAACGGCATCGCGGACCTCGCTACCGCGTTCGAGAGCGGCCGGGACGTCGGCGAGGTCCTCGGCCTCGGCGAACCCACCGAGGAGACCCCGGTCCGGCTCACCCCGGAGGCCCTCGCCGACTACTTCGAGGGCGAGGTCACCCCGGAGAACTTCGCCAAGGCGCTGGAGCTGGGCTACCTGGCGACCGACGGCGACGAGATCGTCCACATCAGCCGCAGACTCCTGGACGTCTCGGCGGAGCTGGTACGGGAGGGCGTGCCGCTCGCGGCCGTCCTGGAGGCGGGCCGCCGGGTCCGCACGCACGCGGACGCGCTGGCGGAGCTGTTCATCGACGTGCTCACGGCCCACAGCGCGGAGTCCGAGCTGGAGCGTCTGCGCCCGCTGGCCAAGAGCGTGGTGGACGCGGAGCTGTCGATGGCGATGGACCGGCGGCTGCGCAAGCCGTCACCGCACGAGGCACACGAGAGCCCCGAGCACCCGCCCCCGGCCCCGGCCGGCAGCCCGGACGACGGGCCCGGCCGCCCGGACGCCGCTCAGAGTTCGTAGACGGCGCTCACCGGCGCGTGGTCGCTCCAGCGCTCGCCGTGCGTCGCGGCGCGCTCCACCCACGCCTTCACGGCCCGCCGCGCGAGGCCGGGCGTCGCCACCTGGAGGTCGATGCGCCAGCCCGTGTCGTTGTCGAAGGCCCGCCCGCGGTAGGACCACCACGAGTAGGGGCCCTCCTGGTCCGGGTGCAGGGCGCGCACCACGTCGACGTAGCCCGCCTCCCCGTACACGCGGGTGAGCCAGTCGCGCTCCTCGGGGAGGAAGCCCGAGTTCTTCCGGTTGCCCTTCCAGTTCTTGAGGTCGGCCTCCTGGTGGGCGATGTTCCAGTCGCCGCAGACCACGACCTCGCGGCCGTCCGCGGCCGCCCGTTCCCGCAGCTCCTTCAGGTATGGCAGGAACTCGCCCATGAACCGCGTCTTCTCGTCCTGCCGCTCCGTGCCCACCTCACCGGAGGGCAGGTACAGGCTCGCGACGGTGACACCGGGGAGGTCGGCCTCCACATACCGGCCGGCGCCGTCGAACTCGCTCGACCCGAAGCCGATCCGCACCCCGTCCGGCTCGCGCCGCGTGTACAGCGCCACCCCCGCACGCCCCTTCGCGGCGGCCGGGACGTGCACCGTGAACCACCCCTCGGGGCTGCGCACGTCGGCCGGCAGCTGGTCGGCCTCCGCGCGTACCTCCTGGAGGCAGACCACGTCGGCGGAGGAGCCCGCCAGCCACGGTCCGAAGCCCTTCTTCGCGGCGGCGCGCAGCCCGTTCACATTCACGGAGGTCACGGTGAGCATTGGGGCAGCCTACCGACCCGGCGGCGGGCCCGAGCGTCGCCCGGCTCCCTCTCGCATGCCCGTACGCTTTCGGCATGCAGCTCAGAGCCGTGGCGTTCGACCACCCCGACGCCGTCAAACTCAACGACCAGGTACAGCTGGAGTACGTCGAGCGCTACGGAGACGGCGAGGGCGACGCCACCCCCCTCGACGCCTCGATGTTCGCGCCGCCGAGTGGCCTGTATCTCATCGCGTACGACGTCGACGAGCGCCCGGTGGCCACCGGCGGCTGGCGGACCCAGGACGAGAACCCGATGGGGTACTCGGACGGCGACGCCGAGCTGAAGCGCATGTACGTCATCCCCGAGGCCCGCGGGCTCGGCCTCGCCCGCCGCATCCTCGCCGCCCTGGAAGAGGACGCCCGCGCCGCTGGCCGGACCCGGATGGTCCTGGAGACGGGCGACATGCAGCCCGAGGCGATAGCGCTCTACCGGTCCAGCGGCTATGAACCGTGCGCGAAATTCGGCCACTACCGCTGCTACGAGAGCAGCCTGTGCATGGCCAAGCCTTTGACGCGCTCCTGACATAACCGCGCCCTTCGTGGCACCCTGCCTCACGCACGCCCTTCCGCACCGCTTCGTCCCCCACCCCGCCCTCGTGCGCCACTGGGCGGGCACGGCAGAAGGAGACCTGCGTGAGACGCCATCGCACCCTCGCCGGCACCGTACTGGCCGTCGCGGCCCTGTTCGCCGGGGCCCTGTCGGCCACGTCCGCCGCCGCGGCCCCCGTCCCCTCTCCACCCTCCACCGCCGCGTCCTTCACCCCCGCGCAGGCACCGATGGGGTTCTGGACCGCCGAGCGCATGCGCGCCGCCACCCCGCTCGACCTGATCCGCACCGCTCCCGGCTCGCTCAGGGCGCCGAAGTCCGGCGGCGAGAAGACGGTGATCGCGCCGACCGCCTTCCCGCAGCCCGGTGGCCCCTGGACCGGCGGCGGCGCCGTCGTGAAGACGTCGGGCCGGGTGTTCTTCACCTTCCAGGGCCGCACGGCGTCCTGCTCCGGCAACTCGGTCACCAGCCAGAACGGCAGCACGGTCATCACCGCCGGCCACTGCGTGAAGTACCAGGGCTCCTGGCACACCAACTGGGTCTTCGTCCCCGCGTACAACAACGGACAGGCTCCCTACGGGCAGTGGAGCGCGACGAAGACCCTGGCGACCGACCAGTGGGCGGCGAGCGAGGACATCAACTACGACGTCGGCGCGGCCGTCGTCGCCCCGCTGAACGGCAAGACGCTCGCGCAGACCGTCGGCGCACAGGGTCTGCAGTTCAACGGCGGCTACAACAAGGCGATGTACGCCTTCGGCTTCCCCGCCGCCGACCCGTACGACGGCAGCAAGCTGATCTACTGCAGCGGCAACAGCTCGAAGGACTTCCTCTTCTCGCAGGACCACAGCCTGGGCTGCAACATGACCGGCGGCTCCAGCGGCGGTCCGTGGTTCACCTCGTTCAGCGAGGCGACCGGCACCGGCCTGCAGGTCTCGGTGAACAGCTTCGGGTACACCTTCTGGCCCAACCGGATGTTCGGCCCGTACTTCGGCAACGAGGCCAAGGCGGTCTACGACAAGGCCCAGGTCTCCTGAGCCCCTGTCGTCCCTGTCCCGCGTGGCCGGACCGGATCGGGGTCCGGCCACGCGGGGCCTGACGACCACGGCCGCACGGCCCTCCCGCGGCCGTGCGGCCGAGCGCCACCGCGAGCAAGTCCCCGACCTCCCGGTCCAGTTCCCTCTCCCGGTCGCCGTTCACGAGGTGTCGCCCCGGCCGGCGCGACGGTCCGCGCCGTCCTGCGCCACGCGTCCTGAGTCCCTCGCCGCATTCGACCCCCGGTGGTCCGCGACGCTCCCCGGGCTCGCGACGACGGAAGAGACATACGCCACACCTGCAGCACCGGCGGCCCCGACGGCTCGCCCCGGAACGCCCCGGAACGCCGAAGAGCCCCGGTCGGATCTCTCCGATCGGGGCTCTCAGCTGCGGTGGACCTGTGGGGATTTGAACCCCAGACCCCCTCGATGCGAACGAGGTGCGCTACCAGACTGCGCCACAGGCCCTTGCAACGAGTGAAACTCTAGCATCCCGATCGGGGTGCTTGGAAATCCGTTCCCCGCTGGTCACGGATGCCGCCGGGCGGCGTCACTCGTTGGCCGCGCGCGGCCGGTCCTCGTCCGCGTACTGGTCGAAGAGCGGCGTGCGGCCGCGGTCACGGGAGCGGCGCGACTGGGGAGGCCGCCGGCCCGCCGGCGGCTCCGCGGTCGGCGCCGGGGCACCCGGGGTCGTCGGCTCCGCGGCCGAGGAGCGGGCCGCGCTCCACGTCTCCGGATCGCTGACGTCCACACCGCTCGACGCACGCGGGGCGACGGGCGCGGTGACGTACGTCGGCAGCGGCACCGGTACGGGGTCCCAGCTGTCGCCGGTCGCCGGGCCGCGCTGACGCTGCTGATCCACCCACTCGGCGTGGTCGGTCTGCTCGACCAGCGCCCGGCGCCCGGCCTCCTGCGGGGAGAGCCTCGGCGCCGGTTCCGGCTCGGCGTGCGCGGCGGGCTCCTCGTCGGGCTCCGCCGCACCGACGGGCGGCTGGCGGCGCGGCCGGTTCTCCCGCAGCCGCTGCGCCGCGGCCTCGGCCTGCCTGCGGTCCATGACGTACGCGAAGCGCCGCCGCTCCTGGGCCCGCAGATGCACGATGTAGACGCTCAGCAGGACGGCCGGGACGCCCGGCGCCCACAGGAAGCCGAGTCCGCCGACCGCCGCGACGATCGCACCGGCCGTGAAGGCGACGAACAGGATCGATGTCGTCCGTCTGCGGCGGGCCAGTACCTTGCTGCGCCGCGCCCGCTCGACGGCGGCGCGGCTCTGCCGCTGCCGCGGGGCCGGGCGCCTGGCCGGCGGGCGGCCGGGAGGGCCGGCGTCCGAGGACGCGTCGGACGACACGTTCTGGCGCACTTCGGTTCGGGGCGCGGCGAAGGCCCGGACGTCCACAGAACTCAGCCGGTCCGTGGCGGCATCCGGGTCCACGTCGCGCTCGGGCCCCTCTGTGGTGCGTTCCCGCAGCTCCTTGGCGTACCGGCGCTCCATCCCCGCCCGGCCGGACAACAGCCGGATGGCGGTGGAGAAGCGTTCCGTCGGACGGGCTTCGTTGAGCTCGTCCTGCCTGCGGAGCCACATCGGCACCAAGTAGGCGGCCCAGGCCCCGACGATGACTGCGTAGATGAGGCCGCTGCTGCTCACGCATCACACCGTAGAGGGATTCGCGCAAGGGGATCCGCCAATTGGCCCGGTGTGTCGCACGATCTGGCTGATATCACCGACTTTTTTTGTGATTACTCAGGCCAGTTCGCCTTCCACGACGACCGGACGGCGGTCAATTTCGAACACTTATTTTATTTCCTGTGCTGTGCCGGATGCCGTTCCAGGTGTTCCGGGTGCCGATCCGGGTCGTGCCTGGTGCCAGCGGGTCACCAGCCCTTCCGGCACTTCCTCGGCCGTCAGCGCGAAGACAAGATGGTCACGCCACGCACCGTCGATGTGGAGATAACGGGGCCGCAGCCCCTCCTCGCGGAATCCGAGTTTCTCCACGACCCGGCGGCTGGGCACGTTCTCGGGCCGGATGCACACTTCCATCCGGTGCAGCCCGACCGTACGGAAGCAGTGGTCAACGGCGAGGGCCACCGCGGTGGGCATCACGCCGCGGCCCGCGACGTCCCGGTCGACCCAGTACCCGACGTGGCCCGAGCACATGGACCCCCAGGTGATCCCGGCGACGGTCAACTGCCCCACGAGACGCCCTCGGTACTCGATGACGAACGGCAGCATCCGGCCCGCGTTCGCCTCCGCCCGCAGGTGGCGGACCATCTGACGGTAGGTCGGGCGCTGCGTGGCCGGGCCGCCCGGGGCGGGCGGCGGGATCGTCGCCTCCCAGGGCCGCAGCCAGTCGCGGTTGCGGCGGTTGACCTCGCGCCAGTTCCGCTGGTCGCGCATCTTTATGGGGCGCAGGACGACATCGCCGTCCGCGAGGACCACGGGCCAGATCACGTTCATGACGTCGGTGACGACTGGTCCGCCGGACGTGGATGGTCCCCGCCGCGGATCTGGTCCACGGCGTGGCGCAGGACCCCCTCCAGCACCGCCAGCCCGTCGCGTACCCCTCCGGTGGAGCCCGGCAGGTTGACGATCAGGGTGCGGCCGGCGACCCCGGCGACGCCGCGCGAGAGCGCGGCGGTGGGCACCGTGTCCCGCCCGTACGCCCGGATCGCCTCGGGGATGCCGGGCACTTCGTGGTCGAGCAGCGCGCGCGTGACGTCGGGCGTGCGGTCGGTGGGCGAGATGCCGGTACCGCCGGTGGTGAGGATGACGTCGTAGCCGTCCTCCACCCCCGCCCGCAGCGCCTCGCCGACCGGGTCGCCGTCGGGCACCACGCGGGGGCCGTCGACGGCGAAGCCGAGGACGGTGAGCCTCTCGGCGATCAGCGGGCCGCCCTTGTCCTCGTACACCCCGGCGGAGGCGCGGTTGGACGCGGTGACGACCAGCGCCCGGTACGGCGCGGTGGCGTGGGCGGCGGTGGTCATGACTGCGCTCCCTCGCGTGTCCAGTCGCCGGACTTGCCGCCCGTCTTCTCCTCGACGCGAATGTCCGTGATCACGGCCGCCTTGTCGACCGCCTTCACCATGTCCACGACGGTGAGCGCGGCGACGGAGACGGCGGTGAGGGCCTCCATCTCCACGCCCGTGCGGTCCGTCGTCTTCACGGTGGCCGCGATCTCCACGGCGTCGTCGGTGACCGACAGGTCCAGCTTCACGCCCGAGACGGCGAGCGGGTGGCAGAGCGGGATCAGATCGGGCGTGCGCTTGGCGCCCATGATCCCGGCGATCCTGGCCGTGGCGAGCGCGTCACCCTTCGGCACGCCCTCGCCGCGCAGCAGCTCCACGACCTGCCGCGATACGAGGACGCGCCCGGTCGCCCGCGCGGTGCGGGCGGTCACGTCCTTCTGGGAGACGTCCACCATGCGGGCGGCCCCCGCCTCGTCGATGTGCGTCAGCCTGCCTTGCGTACTCATCTGCTGTGGCGCTCCCGGTCCGGTCCCCTCAGGGCCTTGTGTGGGCAGACACGCTACCGCCACACGGCGCCTCTCACCCCAGGAGGACCACGTCGACCTCGGCGCCGGGCTCCACGGAGGTGTCGGTCTCCGGGACGACGATCAGGCAGTCGGCCTGCGCGAGGGCCGCGATCAGGTGGGAGCCGGAGCCTCCGACCGGGGTGACGCTGCCCGCTTCGGCGTCGTACGTCCCCCGCAGGAACTGTCGCTTGCCGGCCGGGGACGACAGCGCCTTGTCCGCCTTCAGCGCGGCTCTGGCCTTCGGGCGGTGCACGTCCGGCAGACCCATCAGTGTGCGGATCGCGGGCCGGACGAAGAGCTCGAAGGACACGTAGCTGGAGACCGGATTGCCCGGCAGGGCCAGCAGAGGCGTGCGATCACGGCCGATGGAACCGAAGCCCTGCGGCTTGCCCGGCTGCATCGCGAGCTTGCGGAAGTCGACCCCGCTGCCGGGCGCGTCCTCGTCGCCCACCGAGGCGAGTGCCTCCTTGACCACGTCGTACGCGCCGACGCTCACTCCGCCGGTGGTCACCAGCAGGTCGGCGCGGATCAGCTGGTCCTCGATGGTGGCGCGCAGCGTCTCGGCGTCGTCGGTCACCGCGCCGACCCGGTAGGAGATCGCGCCGGCGTCGCAGGCGGCGGCGGCCAGGGCGAAGCTGTTGGAGTCGTAGATCTGCCCCTCGGCCAACTTCTCGCCGGGCTGGACCAGTTCGCTGCCGGTCGACAGGACGACCACGCGCGGGCGGGGACGAACCCGCACGGTGCCGCGGCCGATCGCGGCGAGCAGACCGATCTGCGGGGGGCCGAGCACCGTGCCCGCGGCGAGCGCGAGATCGCCCGCCCGCACATCGCTGCCGCTGACCCGCACGTGGGCGCCCGCCTCGGCCGGCCGGTGGACCCGGACCTCGCCGCTCGCGCCCTCGGGCGCCTGGCCGGCCGGGCGCATCGTGCTGGCGGCCCCGCCTCCGGTGCCGCCGTCGGTCCACTCGACGGGGACGACGGCCTCGGCTCCGGGCGGCAGGGGCGCGCCGGTCATGATGCGCGCGGCCTGGCCCGGGCCGACGGTGGGCAGCTCGCCGCTGCCGGCCGCCACGTCGCCGATGACGGTGAGCACGGCGGGGAACTCCTCGCTCGCGCCCGCCACATCGGCGACCCGGACCGCGTAGCCGTCCATGGAGCTGTTGTCGAAGGGGGGCAGCGCGACCGGGACGGTGACGTCCTCGACAAGGACACAGCCCTGCGCGTCCGGCAGCTGGAGCTCGATCGGGTCGAGCGGCCGGATCGCGGCGAGGATGTCCTCCAGGTGGTCGTCAACCGACCAGATCGTGCTGCTCACGGTCCTACATCTCCTCGGTCACAAAACTGCGAAGCCAGTCCCGGAACTCCGGGCCCAGGTCTTCACGTTCGCACGCGAGTCTGACAATGGCACGCAGATAGTCGCCACGGTCACCTGTGTCATAGCGGCGGCCCTTGAAGATCACCCCGTGCACCGGGCCGCCGGAGCGTCCCGCCTCACCCGCGGACTGCTCCGCCTCGGCGAGCTTCTGGATGGCGTCGGTGAGCTGGATCTCGCCGCCGCGGCCCGGCTCGGTCTCGCGCAGTATCCCGAAGATCGCGGGGTCGAGGACGTAACGGCCGATGACCGCGAGATTGCTGGGAGCCTCGGAGGCGTCGGGCTTCTCGACCAGGTCGGTGATCTTCACGACGTCGCCGTCACCGGTGGGCTTCACGGCGGCGCAGCCGTACATGTGGATCTGCGCCGGGTCGACCTCCATCAGCGCGACGACGGTGCCGCCCTCGCGCTCCTGAATCTCGATCATGCGCGAGAGCAGCGGGTCGCGCGGGTCGATCAGGTCGTCGCCGAGGAGGACCGCGAACGGCTGGTCCCCGACGTGCGGCTCGGCGCACAGGACGGCGTGACCGAGGCCGCGCGGGTCACCCTGGCGCACGTAGTGCATGGTGGCGAGGTCGCTCGACTCCTGAACCCGCGCGAGGCGTCCGGCGTCACCCTTGCGGGAGAGCGCCTCCTCCAGCTCATAGTTGCGGTCGAAGTGGTCCTCGAGGGGTCGCTTGTTGCGCCCTGTGATCATCAGGACGTCGGAGAGGCCGGCCGAGACCGCCTCCTCGACGACGTACTGGATCGCGGGCTTGTCGACCACAGGCAGCATCTCTTTGGGAGTGGCTTTCGTGGCAGGCAGGAACCGGGTGCCAAGGCCTGCGGCGGGGATGACAGCCTTGCTGATCCTGGAGTGCGACTGAGTCATGCCGAGCACCATATCCGCTGAATATGGGCGGAAGATGATGCTCCGGTTAACTTCGCCCCCATAGAGACGTATACGAGAGGTTTACAGGCGACCAATGGGCAACGAAATGTCCGGAAAGACTGGCCTTCGCGCCGAACTGCTCCAGGCGCGACGGCTTCTGTCCGCCGACGACGCGCGCGAGGCGGCGGCGGCGCTCGCCCGGCACGCGCTGTTGCTGCCCGAGCTGGCCGAGGCCGGCACCGTCGCCGCATACGTCTCCGTAGGGCGCGAGCCCGGCACGCATGCGCTCCTCGACGCGCTGCTCGCGCGCGGCACGAGGGTCCTGCTTCCGGTCCTCCTTACGGACAACGACCTCGACTGGGGCGTCTACCGCGGCCCCGGACAGCTGGTGGCCGCCGGACGCGGCCTGCTGGAGCCGGACGGCGAGCGGCTGGGCCCTTCGGCCGTCGTCGGCGCCGACACCGTGCTGCTGCCCGGGCTGGCCGTCGACGCCGAGGGCATGCGGCTGGGCCGAGGCGGCGGCTCGTACGACCGTGTGCTGGCCCGGCTCGCCGCGGCCCACGCCGATCCCTCACTCGTCGTGCTCCTCTACGCGAACGAGGTGGTCGCGCGGGTCCCGGTGGAACCGCACGACCACCCCGTCCACGCCGTGGTCACCCCTCAGGGGGTGCGCCGCTTCATCGGGCCTGCCCGCCCGGCGGGACGAGCTTGAGCGTGTCGACGGTCGCGGCGTCCACCGCCTGGGCGCCGTAGACCCAGTCGAGCAGCTCGCCCTCGGCCCACTTGTCGGTCTGGTCGGTGTAGTGGGCGCTGTACGCGTGGCCCGACGCCCCGGTCAGATTGATCCACCGGGACTTGTCCCACTCGCCGACGGTGACGACCATCCGCATCGACGGGACCCACACGACGCCGTAGCCGCCTGCCGCATTCCAGCCGGTGGCGTTGACCGCGGCCTCGCCGCCGCCCAGGTTCCACGGGCCCCGGTTGAGCATGAACTGCAGGAAGCCCGGCCCCTCGGTCCCCAGCGTCTGGTTCTTCAGCGTCAGCTGGTGCAGTCGGCCCCAGCTCCAGCTGGAGGCGTCCTTGCCGAGTTCCGCGGTCAGCTCCCAGCGGGCGTCCTCCATGGCGCGGCCGAGGAGCCCGTCACGGGTGTCGGTCGCCTCGTCCGTACGCGTCTCCGGCGTGCGCCACCACTCGTTGTCCTCGTCCTTGAGCAGCCGGCGCACCACCTCGTACCAGCGGTCGCCGCCGTCGGGCTGCGCGGACTCGCTGTCCCGCTGGCCGCACTCGCGCACCCGCTCGGTCAGGTCGTCGTCCGGCGCGGTGCTGTCGGCGGGGAGCACGTTCAGGCACTCGCCCTCGACCCGGAGCTCCTTGGGGAGCTTGTTGCCGAAGGCCAGCTTGAGCACGTTGCGCCACACGGCGTTGAAGTACGCGGCGGCACCGGAGTCCGGTTCCTGGGTGTAGTCCCAGCCCTCGAGCAGCTTCTGCGCCTCGCGGACGTAGGGGTCGGAGACGTCGATCTTCAGCAGGTAGGGCGTCAGCAGCTTGGCGATCTCGCTGCTGTTGTCCATCTGCATGGTGCGCATGTCCTCGGTGGAGACCTTGCCGCCGCCCCGGATCTTCGACTCGATGAGGTCGTTGATCCGCTGGCTCCGGGCTCCGTAGCCGTAGTCCTCGGTGATCAGGTACGGGTACTTCTTCGCGTCGACGACCGCCTGGTTCGCGGTCACGATGTAGCCGCGCTCCGGGTTGTACTCGTAGGGCAGCTCGTCGAAGGCGATGTAGCCGTCCCACTTGTATTTCGGGTCCCAGCCGGGCGCGGGCGTCGTACCGTCGCCCTCGGCGCGCAGCGGGATCTTGCCCGGCGCCTGGTAGCCGATGTTGCCCTTGGTGTCGGCGTAGACCAGGTTCTGCGAGGGCACCTCGAAGTCGCGGGCGGCGCGGCGGAAGGACGGGAAGTCCTTGGCCCGGTTGAGCGCGAAGACGGCGTTCATCGACGTGCCGGGCTCAAGGGCCGTCCACTGCAGGGAGACCGCGTAGCCGGTGCCGCGATCGGGTGCGGCGTTGGACACCGGCGCCCGCTCGCCGACCTTCTCCAGTTCGTCGCTGCGGTCGGAGACCAGCGGGCCGTGCTCCGTGGAACGGACGGTGATCGTCTTGTCGGAGCCGCCGGCGACCTTGATGACCTCCTTGCGGGTGGTCAGCTTCTTCTCCCGGCCGCCGACGAGGTAGTGGTCCCCGCTGAGCTTCTCCAGGTAGAGGTCGGTCACGTCGGCGCCGAGGTTGGTGAAGCCCCAGGCGATGTCCTGGTTGTGGCCGATTATCACGCCCGGCATTCCGGAGAAGGTGTAACCCGCGACATCGAAGGAGCACCGGTCGGAGACCGTGCGGCAGTGCAGGCCCATCTGGTACCAGAGGGACGGCAGCTGAGGCGCGAGGTGCGGGTCGTTGGCCAGCAGGGGCTTGCCGGTCGTCGTGTAGTCCCCGGAGACGACCCAGGAGTTGGAGCCGATTCCGTTGCCGCTGGGGCCGAGCAGCGCGGGGATCGCGTCGAGGGTGTCGGAGAGCGCGCCCAGCTGGGCGTTCAGCCCCTGGCCCGCCCCGGCCGCGCTGCCCGCGCCGCCAAGCGCTTCACCGCTCCCGGCCGAACCGCTGCCGGCCGCGCCGTCGCCCGCCGGACCGTCGCCCGCCGGGCCGGAGGGCTTGGCGGCGGGGTCGTACTTGCCGGTGGCCGGGTCGATCCCGCCCCGCCGCACTATCGGCTCGTTGCGTTCGTAGGGGTAGGGCGGGTACAGGTCGCGGATCTGCTTCTCGCTGAGCCTGCTGGTGAGCAGCGAGCGGTCGATCTCCTCCTGCATGTTGCCGCGCAGGTCCCAGGCCATCGCCTTGAGCCAGGCCACGGAGTCGACCGGCGTCCACGGCTCGGGCTTGTAGTCGTTGGTGAAGGCCAGGGCCGCGTACTCGACCGACAGTTCCTCGGCCGAGCGTCCCTTGAGGTATGCGTTGACGCCGTCCGCGTACGCCTGGAGGTGCTTCTTCGTCTCGGGCGAGAGCTTGGTGTCGTACTCCTGCTGTGCCACCCTGCGCCAGCCGAGGGTGCGCAGGAAGGCGTCCGTCTCGACCTGCCCCGAACCGAACATCTCGGAGAGCCGGCCCGCCGTCATGTGCCGGCGGACGTCCATCTCCCAGAAGCGGTCCTGCGCGTGGACGAAGCCCTGGGCGCGGAACAGGTCCTCGTCGCTGTCCGCGTAGATCTGGGGAATGCCGTAGTCGTCGCGCTTGACCTCGACCTGGCCGCCGAGGCCTGCCAGTTCGATCGTGCCGTTGGTGGTGGGGAACGAGGCGCGAACCGTGCTGACGCTCCAGTAGGCCCCGTAACCGACACCCGCGACGAGCGCCAGCACCAGGACGAGCACGAGCAGTCGGGCGCGTCGCCCCTTCTTCTTCTTGGGGGAAGAGGCGGTTGTGTTGGCGGGCATCGCTGTCCTTCGAGGGGCAGGGTGGTCCTGGGAATGCTGAGGCAACTCTAGGCGCAGCGCCCCACCGGCCCCGACGCGGTATCCACAAGACCATCCCAGCAGTCGGACAAACAGATCATCAGGCCATCAAGGAAACGTTAAAGATTAGGTAAGGTAACGAAGTGTCGCCACCGGTACGAAGCTCACCGGTATGAGGGCGCGAGGGGAAGGATCGGCCACTGACTGTCCACCAGCTCAACGAACTCCTGCTCATCTGCTCGCTCGTCCTGCTCATCGCCGTCGCGGCGGTGCGCATCTCGTCCCGCAGTGGGCTGCCCAGCCTGTTGCTGTATCTCGGGATCGGGATCGCGATGGGCCAGGACGGCCTGCTCGACGTCCACTTCGACGACGCCGAACTGACGCAGGTGATCGGTTATGCCGCACTTGTGGTGATCCTGGCCGAAGGTGGCCTCGGCACCAAGTGGAAGGAGATCAAACCCGCGCTGCCGGCGGCCGCTGCGCTGTCGACGGTCGGTGTCGCGGTGAGCGTGGGCATCACGGCCGCGGCCGCTCACTACCTCGTGGGCCTGGAATGGCGACAGGCACTGATCATCGGAGCGGTCGTGTCCTCCACGGACGCGGCGGCGGTCTTCTCCGTCCTGCGCAAGGTGCCGCTTCCGTCCCGGGTGACAGGCGCCCTGGAAGCCGAGTCCGGTTTCAACGACGCCCCGGTCGTCATTCTCGTCGTGGCCTTCTCCTCGGCCGGCCCGATCGACCACTGGTACACCCTCGTCGGGAAGATCACGCTGGAACTGGCGATCGGCGCGATCATCGGACTGGCCGTCGGCTGGCTCGGCGCGTTCGGGCTGCGGCACGTCGCACTGCCCGCGTCCGGCCTGTACCCCATCGCCGTCATGGCCATCGCCGTGGTCGCGTACGCGGCCGGCGCCATGGCGCACGGCAGCGGCTTCCTCGCCGTCTATCTCGCCTCCATGATCCTCGGCAACTCCAAGCTGCCCCACGCGCCGGCGAACCGGGGCTTCGCCGAGGGCCTCGGCTGGATCGCGCAGATCGGCATGTTCGTCCTGCTCGGCCTGCTCGTGACACCGCACGAGCTGCTGCGGGACTTCTGGCCGGCGGTGGTGGTCGGCCTGATGCTGACCGTGCTCGCCCGCCCGGTGGGAGTCCTCGTCAGCCTCATGCCGTTCCGCATCCCGTGGCAGGAGCAGGTGCTGATGTCCTGGGCCGGCCTCCGCGGCGCCGTGCCCATCATTTTCGCGACCATTCCCACGGTCTCCGGCGTCGAGGGCAACGACCGGATCTTCAACATCGTCTTCGTGCTGGTCGTCGTCTACACCCTGGTGCAGGGCCCGACGCTGCCGTGGCTGGCGAGGGCGCTGCGGCTCGGCGACTCCTCCGAGGCCACCGACCTCGGCGTCGAGTCGGCCCCGCTGGAGCGGCTGCGCGGCCATCTGCTGTCGGTGGCCATCCCGGACACCTCGAGGATCCACGGCGTGGAGGTCGCCGAGCTGCGGCTGCCCTCCGGCTCGGCGGTCACCCTCGTCGTGCGCGAGGGCAAGAGCTTCGTGCCGCTCCCCTCGACCGTGCTGCGGCACGGCGACGAGCTGCTGGTGGTGGCCACCGATCCGGTCAAGGACGCCGCGGAGCGGCGGCTCAAGGCCGTCAGCCAGGGCGGAAAGCTGGCCGGCTGGCTGGGCACCGGAGGCGGGTCCACATGACCGCGGACCGTGGACCGCGCGCCCTTCAGCGGCCAGGATCTGCCTAACCCAGGAACAGACGGGGTGATCTCTGCCATTTCCCAGGTGGTGATGGCAGGAATCCCTGTACGATGAAGGCACACTGATCGACCAACTCTGCCTGACGCAGAGCTGGCGCGACCGTATGGCGGCCGCGGCGTCCCCCGAGCGGACCCCGGTATCTACCGCAGTTCCGCGCAAGAGGACAGCTCTCGGCGACTCCCGACACCCAGGGGAGCGCTACCAGGCGGCAGAAAGGCAAGGGGCCGTGGCATCCACGGTCGCTTCTGGCAGGCGTCCTGGCTACGGACAGCTGCTCCGCACCCCTGGGGCCTGGACATTCCTGCTCCCCGGTTTCGCTGCCCGGCAGCCCTTCGCGATGCTCACCATCGGCATCGTCCTGCTCGTGCAGCACACGACCGGCTCCTACGGCAGCGCCGGTGCGGTCGCCGCCGTCACCGGCGTCTCCATGGCGCTGTTCGCCCCGCAGAGCGGAAAGCTCGCCGACCGCTTCGGCCAGCGCGCGGTCCTGGTGCCCGGCGTCCTGGTGCACACCGTCTCCGTCGCCTCGCTGACCGCACTGGCCCTCACGGGGGCTCCCCTGTGGGCCCTGTTCGCCGCCGCGGTGCCCACCGGTGCGTCGGTGCCGCAGATCGGACCGATGGTGCGGGCCCGCTGGGCCGCCGCACTCCAGGGCTCGCCCCTGATGCAGACCGCCGCCGCTTTCGAGTCGGTGACGGACGAGTTCACCTTCGTGGTGGGCCCGGTCCTCGCCACCGCCCTGTGCACGGGCGTGCACCCCGCCGCCGGCCTGATCGCCGAGGCGGCGCTCACGCTGGCGGGCGGCCTGCTGTTCGCGGCCCAGCGCCGCACCCAGCCTGCTCACGGCCACCTGGGCGCCGGGGTGCGCGCGGAGCGTACGTCCGCGCTCTCCGTACCCGGCGTGCGGGTGCTCGCCGTGGCGTTCCTGGGCATCGGCGCGGTCTTCGGCGGCATGCAGGTCTCGCTGACCGCCTTCACCGAGGAGATCGGGCAGCCGGGCATGAACGGTCTGCTCTACGGTCTCTTCGCCGCGGGCAACATGCTGGCCGGCATCGCCGTGGGAGCCATCGCCTGGAAGAGCGGACCGCGCCGCCGGCTCGTCGTCGGCTACGCGGCGCTCACCGTCGCCGCGTCCCTGCTGTGGACGGCGCACTCCGTGGCACTGCTCGGCACGCTCGGCCTGGTCGTCGGCCTGTTCATCGCACCGGCCCTGATCAGCGGCTACACGCTGGTCGAGTCGCTGGTGCCCGCGTCCGCCCGCACCGAGGCCTTCACCTGGCTGACGGGCGCGGTGGCACTCGGGCAGGCGGCGGCCGTGACGGTGGCCGGACGGCTTGCCGACGGCTACGGCGCGAGCGCCGGATTCGCCGTCCCGCTCGTGGGCACGGGGCTGGCGCTGGCCACCCTGCTGGCACTGCGTTCGCGGCTCGTTCCGGCGGCCGGCGGGCGAGTGGCCGCACGTGGGATCGGTCACCGAGTGCCGGTGACGGTGGACTGATCCAGCGGAATACGTCACTATGGATCGTCGTTAGCACTCATCGAGTGAGAGTGCCAGGAGGAAGACAAGTGCCGACGTACCAGTACCAGTGCACCGAATGCGGCGAGGGCCTCGAGGCGGTGCAGAAGTTCACCGATGACGCCCTGACCGTGTGCCCGAGCTGCGACGGACGCCTCAAGAAGGTGTTCTCGGCGGTCGGCATCGTCTTCAAGGGCTCCGGCTTCTACCGCAACGACAGCCGTGGCTCGTCGTCGAGCAGCTCGCCTGCCTCGTCGAGCTCCAAGTCGTCCGAGTCGAAGTCGTCCTCGACCACGACCTCGTCGTCGAGCTCCGCCTCGTCCTCCTCGACGAGCGCCGCGAGCGCCTCCGGCTCCGCCGCCTGATCCCCACGATGCGCGGACCTCGCCGTGGCCAGTGCCACGGCGGGGTTCTTGGCGTTTTCGCGTCCGGCTAGTGTGAGCGCCATGGCGACCAACGCGCACCCGAACGCAGGACCCGAGAGCGGTTCCGGTTCTCCTGACGGCTCCGCCCGCGCCGAGATCGGCGTGATCGGCGGCTCGGGCTTCTACTCCTTCCTGGACGACGTCACCGAGATCCAGGTGGACACACCCTACGGCGCTCCCAGCGACTCGCTGTTCCTCGGCGAGATCGCCGGCCGCAAGGTGGCCTTCCTGCCCCGCCACGGCCGCGGCCACCATCTGCCGCCGCACCGCATCAACTACCGGGCCAACTTGTGGGCGCTGCGGTCGGTGGGCGTGCGCCAGGTGCTGGGTCCGTGCGCCGTGGGCGGTCTGCGGCCGGAGTACGGCCCGGGCACACTGCTCGTGCCCGACCAGTTCGTGGACCGTACGAAGTCCCGGGCCCAGACGTACTTCGACGGGCTGCCCCTGCCGTCCGGTGAGGTGCCGAACGTCGTGCACGTCTCACCGGCCGACCCGTACTGCCCGCGGGGGCGCAAGGCGGCCCTGCAGGCGGCGCGCGGACGCGACTGGGAGCCGGTGGACGGCGGCACTCTGGTGGTCGTCGAGGGGCCGCGCTTCTCGACACGTGCCGAATCGCGCTGGCACGCCGCGATGGGCTGGTCGGTGGTCGGCATGACCGGGCACCCGGAGGCGGTGCTCGCCCGTGAGCTGGAGCTCTGCTACACGTCGATGACCCTAGTCACGGACCTGGACGCCGGGGCGGAAGCGGGCGAGGGCGTGTCCCACGAAGAGGTCCTGAAGGTGTTCGCCGCCAATGTGGACCGGTTGCGGACCGTGCTGTTCGACGCGGTGGCCGCGCTGCCTGCGAACGAGGACCGCGACTGCACGTGCGGGAACGCGCTGGCGGGAGTCGACCCGGGCATCCAACTGCCGTAATCACCTTCACGAGTGGCCGAGTTGTCCACAAGCCGGGGACTGTCCACAGGCTTCGGTGGGCTGGGGCCGGAAGGTGGATCGTGAGGAGCGGTCGGACACGGGCAGCAGGCCCGGTCCACCCTCCATGACAGGCGGTGCTCGGCATGTCCCTGTACTCCTCTTCCGGCCCCGGCTCCTCTGCCTCCTCCGGTCCCGGTTCCTCCCCGGCTCCCGGTTCATCCCCTGGTCCCGGTTCCTCTCCCGGTCCCGGCTCACTCACCGACCCGGGCTCCTCTTCCGGTCCCGGCTCCCCTGCCTCCCCCGGCTCTGCTTCCGCTTCCGCCTCACTCACCGGCCGCGTGACACCGCCGGCGACCTCCGCCGCCTCGGCGCCAGCCTCGTCCGCGCCGCCTTCGCCGGACGCGTCACCGGACGCGCCGGCCGGCGCGTCGGGCCCGGTGAGCTCTCCGCCGACCGTTCCGTTCACGCTGCCGAGGGCCGCTCCGTTCACCGTCCCGGCCGGATTCTCCATGGCGTCGTCACCGGCTCCGGAGCCCCTGGGCGTGCCGCAGTTCGCGCCGCTGCGGGTGCGCGGTGGCAGCCGTCGGCTGCGGCGGGCGCTGCGCAGGCAGCGGCGTGCGATGGCTGCCGGGCTGGCGGTGACGGCCGCGGCGCTGGCCGCCTCGAGCGCGCGCGGCGCGGACGATCCGGGCAGCCGGTCAGGGGCGCATGGACAAGGCGGCTCCGGCACGGGGGCCTTGGCTGCCGCCGCTCCGGCGCGTGACCGCCACCCTGGTGACGTTCTGGTGTCGGCTCCCGTGCGGATCGCCGACGCGGCGACGGTCCGCCTGCTGCGGCCGGGAGACCGGGTCGATGTGATCGCAGCCGCCGATTCGCCGGCGGAGGATTCGCCGGCGAAGGTCGTGGCCTCCGGCGTCCGGGTCGCCGCGATCCCGCGAGCGGGCGAGGACCCGGCTGGGGGCGGCGCGCTGATCGTGCTGTCCGTTCCGCGGGCCACCGCCGCCACGCTGGCCGGAGCGGGGGCGACGTCCCGACTGGCGGTGGCAGTGTGCTGACGCTCGATGCGCCGACTCGTGCTGACGTATCGCCAGGGCGGCTGTCGTCGGCTGCGGATTGGACAGGGCGGCCGGGGGCTGACGTAAGTTGCGCAACTGCCCCCCTCCCCTACCGCACATGTGAAAAGAGGCTCATTCGTGAGCGAGAAGAAGCCGAGCCTGCTCGAAGGCTTCAAGGCCTTCCTGATGCGTGGCAACGTGATCGACCTCGCGGTCGCCGTCGTGATCGGTGCCGCGTTCACCAACATCGTCAACGCTGTGGTGAAGGGCGTGATCAACCCGCTCGTCGGAGCGTTCGGCACGAAGAACCTGGACTCCTACAGCTCCTGCCTGAAGGCCCCGTGCCGGGTCGTCGACGGCGAGATGCAAGGCATCCAGATCATGTGGGGATCGGTGCTCGGCGCCACCCTGCAGTTCCTGATCACCGCGGCCGTCGTGTACTTCCTGATGGTGCTGCCCATGGCGAAGTACCTGGCACGCCGCGAGGCACAGCGCAAGGCGAAGGAAGGCGTGCAGGAGACGCTGGAGGTGACGGAGCTGGAGGTCCTGAAGGAGATCCGCGACGCTCTGGTCGCCCAGCGCGGCGGGGAGGCCGGGGGCCCGGCAGGGGCCTCGGCACCCGGCGACCGCGGCTAGCCACCGCAGCAGCCATGAGCCCCCGGGGCTCAGAGGTGGTGAGGCGGCTTCTCGTCGAGGAAGCGCGCCAGATCGGCGGCGCTGTCACCGCCGGCCTGAGGCCGCTCACCCCACCCGCGGTCCGTGTCGTCCGACGACTGCTCGTCCATCGGATCGTCGAAGATCAGCTCCGGCTTGGAGTGCTGGCGACCGGGCTGCTTCGCATCTCGCGGTCCGGGGGCGGGGGCGGTGCTCATACATCCAGGGTAAGGCGGCCGGGGCCCCTGAGGTCAACGGTCTTCGGGGCCGGCGACCGCAGGACGAGGACCACGAGGAACGACAGGGGCCGGGAGGCCCGCACCCCACCAGGCGGCGTCGCCCTGTGCCCCGAGCCGTCGTGCCGTCGCCTCGCCACGGCGGTGCGGGAGGCACAGGCGGCACGGGCGGCGGCTCGGACGGGGGCACCGACGGCTTCGTCGGTACGGCGGGAACTTCCGGCTCCTCGGTCACGAAGCCACGCTAGGGCGGTCTGTGCGGATGAGCCCGTTGTGGAGGACAGGGGGGTGAGAGAGGACCCCGGCAGATGACCGAGTGACCGGATCGGCCGGCTCGCGCGTCCGGCCATCGGCGAGCGGACCGTTCTGCTGTGCTTTGCCCATGATGTCCACACCTGCTCCGGACAACGGGTCCGCTCACCCCTATCACGGCAGGCCTCTGCGGCGGATGACGGCCCGCAGCCGGGAGGAGGGCCACCGCACCGCGACCCCGCTGGAGCTCTTCTTCGACCTGTGCTTCGTCGTCGCCGTCGCCCAGGCCGGGCTCCAACTGGTGCATGCCGTCGCCGAGAACCACGCGGCGACGGGAGTCGTCGGCTACCTGTACGTGTTCTTCGGAGTGTGGTGGGCGTGGATGAACTTCACCTGGTTCGCCTCCGCCTACGACTGCGACGACGTGCCGTACCGGATCGCCACACTCGTGCAGATCGCCGGCGTCCTGGTCTATGCGGCGGGCGTGCCGCGCGCCTTCGCCGACAACGACTGGACCGTCGCCGTCGTCGGCTATCTGCTGATGCGCGTGGCGCTGACCGCCCAGTGGCTGCGCGCCGCCGCCTCCGAGCCGTCGGGCCCCGCCCGGCGCACGGCTGTGCAGTACGCGGTGGGCCTGGTGCTCTGCCAGGCCGCGTGGGTCGCGCTGCTGTGGGCTCCGGAGGGATCGCGGCGCTGGCTGTTCCTGATCGTCGTGGTCGGCGAGCTGCTCGTCCCCGTGGTCGCCGAGCGGAATCACCAGACGGCCTGGCACCCACACCACATCGTGGAGCGGTACGGGCTGTTCACGCTCATCGTGCTCGGCGAGACCATGCACGCGGCCACCACGGCCGTCCAGTCCGCGCTCGACGAGAACGACGCCCTCGGCGACCTGCTGCCCATCGCCTCGGGCGGGCTGCTGATCGTCTTCGCCGCGTGGTGGATCTACTTCGCCGTCCCGGCACACGAGCGGCTGGGGTCCAACCGCCAGGCGATCCCATGGGGTTACGGCCACCTGGCGATCTTCGCCTCGGCAGCTGCGGTCGGCGCGGGGCTGGAGGTCGCGGTGGAGGAGGCGGTCGGCAAGGCGCACGTGTCGGTCACCGCCGCGTCCGCGGCCGTGACCATCCCGGCCGCGACGTTCTTCGTGACGGTGTGGCTGCTGCACGCCCGCTACTTCAAGCGCGGCGCGGCGCAGCAGCTGCTGCTGCCGGCCGGCGCGCTGGCGATCCTGGCGTGCACGTTCGTGGGCCACTGGGCGGTGTTCGCCGCGGGGCTGGCCGCGGCGGCGACGGTGGCGGTCGGCGTGACACTGGCCGCCCGCCCACCGCACCCCGCGACGGCCGGTTGACCAACTACGGTGGGAGCCATGGGCGTCGACGAATTCAGCGGGCCGGTGGCCGGCCCCGGCTCGGGCAGCGGCGGACTGACGGACGTGGCAGGTCTGCGGGTCGGGCATGCGCAGGTACCGGGCGAGCGCGCGCTCAGCGGCACCACCGTCGTCCTCGCGCCGGCAGGTGGTGTGGTGGCCGCGGTGGACGTGCGCGGCGGCGGGCCCGGCACCCGGGAGACGGACGCCCTGGACCCGCGTAACCTCGTCCAGCGCATCGAGGCCGTCGTGCTGACGGGCGGCAGCGCCTTCGGGCTCGAATCCGCGGCCGGGGTGATGGCGTGGCTGGAGGAGCAGGGCCGGGGCGTGCGGGTGGGGCCGGATCCCTCGCAGGTCGTTCCCGTCGTGCCGGCCGCGTGCGTCTTCGACCTCGGCCGCGGCGGGGACTGGCACGCCCGGCCCGACGCCTCGACCGGACGGGCCGCGGTGGAGGCCGCGGCGGCGAGCGCGGAAGGCACCCCGGTCGTCGAGGGAGCGGTGGGCGCGGGCACGGGTGCCGTGATCGGACAGTTCAAAGGCGGTGTGGGGACCGCCAGTTGTGTCCTGGAGTCGGGGATCACCGTGGCGGCGCTGGTCGTCGCGAACGCGGTCGGCTCGGCGGTGGACCCGCGCACGGGCGCACTGTACGGCGCGTACGGCAGCGAACGCACCACCGAACCGGAGCCCGCCGTGCACGCGGCGGCCCAGTCGCGGCTGGCCGAGGCACGCGAGAAGAACGGGCCGGCGCCGCTGAACACCACCCTCGCGGTCGTCGCCACCGACGCCGTCCTGACCCGCGCCCAGGCCCACAAACTCGCCGGCACCTCGCACGACGGCATCGCGCGCGCCGTACGGCCGGTGCACCTGCTCAACGACGGCGACACCGTGTTCGCCCTGGCCACGGGCGCGAAGGCCTTGGACAAGGACGACCCGCTCGCCCTCAACGACATCCTCGCCGCGGGCGCGGACATGGTGACCCGGGCGATCGTGAGGGCCGTGCGGGCGGCCGACGGCGTCGACGGACCCGGCGGCGTCTTCCCCTCGTACCGGGAGCTGTACGGCGCCGGATGACGTCACCGCGCGGCCAGTTGGGAACGTCCCGCGAAACGGGAACCCGGCCGCTCGCCCCTTCGTTTTGTCTGAACCCCGAACGTGCTGTCAGACCCAAGCGCTACGTTTAGCAATCAGCAAGTGACGTGTGGCGACGGCCTGGAGACCCACCTTGAACGATCCGATCGATCCGTACGAGACAACCGAGACGCACCTCGAGCGACTCCTGGGTCGGGCGCTCAACTCCTTCGATCTGCCCGACGCGACGGTCGAGCGGCTCGGATCGGCGCTGACTCACGCCAGTTCGCTGCACTCCTCCCACCACGAGGCGGGGCTGCACCGCGCGACCTACCGTCATACGTACCTGCTCGGCGACGGCAGTTCGCTCACTCTGTGGGAGCTCGTCCACAGCAACAGCAACGCCCGTGACACGGAGCAGTACGAGCTCTACGCGGACGAGTCCGAGGCCCGGCTCGCCGCGTCCCGCCTCCCGGCCGGCTTCCCCGGGTTCGCCCAGGACGCCCCCGGCCCCGGCTTCTGCCTGGACGCCGACCTGGAGCTCCTCGCCTCGCTGATGACGCCGCCCCCGCCGCCTCCCCCGCCGATGTACGTCCCCGACGACTCGGCCGACCACGCCCGCCGGGTGCTGCGCCGCGCGGAGAACGAGAACCGGCCCGGCGAGGAGACCGCCCGTCGGTTGCAGGCGGCGTTCGCGCACCACATCACGCAGGTCTTCGGACGACAGTTCCGGGTGGCGGGCAAGGACGCCGGTTTCACGCTGTACGAGCACGCGTTCCTGCTGCTGGACGGCACGGAGACCAGCCTGTGGGAGGTCGAGCACACGGCGACGCCCGACGGCCGCCACATGTGCGAGGTCTACGAGGCGGAGCACGCCGCGCGCGAAGCCATGGAGCTTCGCGCGCGGGTGCGGTAACGGTCCGGATCAGGCGGCGACGGACACCTTCTCCGCCGACGCCGCCTCGGCGGACGCGGCGGCCTGAGCCGGCTTGCGTGCGCCCTTGAGCAGGAGCACCAGGCCCGTGCTGACGAGCGTGCCCGCGACGATGGCGAGCAGGTAGAGGAACGGGTTCCCGATCAGCGGCACGACGAAGATGCCGCCGTGCGGGGCGCGCAGCGTGCACTCGAAGAGCATCGACAGCGCGCCGGTGACCGCGCCGCCCACCATCGCGGAAGGGATGACCCGCAGCGGGTCGGCCGCGGCGAACGGAATAGCGCCCTCGGTGATGAACGAGGCGCCCAGCACCCAGGCCGCCTTGCCGTTCTCCCGCTCGGTCTTCGTGAACAGCCGGCCGCGCACGACCGTCGCCAGCGCCATGGCGAGCGGCGGGACCATGCCCGCGGCCATCACGGCGGCCATGACCTTGAGCGAGCCCTCGGTCGGGTTGGCGAGGCCGCCGACGGCGAAGGCGTAGGCGACCTTGTTGAGCGGGCCACCGAGGTCGAAGCACATCATCAGGCCGAGCAGGACGCCCAGGATGACGGCGTTGGCCCCGGACAGGCCGGACAGCCAGTCGGTCAGGGCCTGCTGGAGCTCGGCGATCGGCTTGCCGACGACGAGGAACATCAGGAAGCCGACCACGATCGAGGAGATCAGCGGGATCACGACGACCGGCATGATGCCGCGCAGTGGCTTGGGCACCTTGAGGCGCTGGATGGCCATGACCGTGAAGCCTGCGAGCAGACCGGCGATCAGGCCGCCGAGGAAGCCGGCGTTGATGGTCAGCGAGATCGCACCGCCGACGAAACCGGGGACCAGACCGGGGCGGTCGGCCATGCCGTAGGCGATGTATCCGGCGAGCACGGGCACGAGGAAGCTGAACGCCAGCCCGCCGATCTGGAACAGCAGCGCGGCCCAGCTCGAGAGGTCGGCCCACACGAACTGCTCGGCCACGGACTTGGCGTCGGAGATCTCGTAACCGCCGATGGCGAAGCCCAGAGCGATGAGCAGACCGCCCGCCGCGACGAACGGGACCATGTAACTGACGCCGGACATGAGCCACTTGCGGAGCTTGGTGCCGTAGCCCTCGCCGGGTTCGCCCGCCCTGTCCACAGGGGCCGACGTCCGCGCCGCCGCGGTGACCTCGCCGCGCTCGGCCTTGCCGCGCACCTCGGCGATCAGTTCGGCGGCCCGGCTGATGCCGGCCTTGACGCCGACGTCCACGGTGGGCTTGCCGGCGAAGCGCTCCTTGTCCCGTACGGGCACGTCGTGCGCGAAGATCACGCCGTCGGCGGCGGCGATGACGGCCGGGTCGAGCCGGGCGAACCCGGCCGAGCCCTGCGTCTCGACGACCACCTCGACACCGGCGGCGCCACCGGCCTTCTCCAGGGCCTCGGCCGCCATGTAGGTGTGGGCGATCCCGGTGGGACAGGAGGTGACGGCGACGACACGGAACGGGCCGCGCGGGGCGGAGCCGGCGGCCGCACCGTCGTCCTCGGCGGTGGCGGTGTCGGCGCCGGTCCGCCCAGCGTCAGCGTCCGCGTCGGACGGCCCCGCGGCCGAAGCCTCGACGGCGCCGCCCTCCGACGGCCGGGAGGCAGCCGTGCCGTGCTCATCCGCGGCCGCACGCACGTCCGACGACGCCGCCTCGCCCGCCTCTTCCGTGACCGGCGCCTCGGCCCGCGACGGTGCGTCGCCGCGGATCAGGGACGCCGTTGCCGAGCGGTCCGTCGACGTGCGCAGCGCGCCGGTGAAGGACTCGTCCATCAGGCGACGGGCCAGCGACGACAGGATCGTCAGATGGGCGTCGTCCGCGCCCGCCGGCGCCGCTATCAGGAAGATCAGGTCCGCCGGCCCGTCCGGCGCACCGAAGTCGATGCCTGCCGCGCTGCGGCCGAAGGCCAGCGTCGGCTCGGTGACGTGGGCGCTGCGGCAGTGCGGGATGCCGATGCCGCCGTCCAGGCCGGTGGGCATCTGCGCCTCGCGCGCGGCCACGTCGGCGAGGAAGCCGTCCAGGTCGGTGATCCGGCCGAGCTCCCTCATCCGTTCGGCCAGCGAACGGGCCGCCGCTTCCTTCGTCGTTGCGGCCAGGTCGAGGTCGACCAGGTCCGCGGTGATCATGTCGCTCATCGCGGGCTCCCTTGTTCGGTGAGGACTCGGTCCAGGGGGATGTCGGCGGTCACGGTGACCGCGGACAGGTCGAGGTCGGCGGGGGTGGGCATCACGCTGCCCGGCAGCTGCACCGCCGCCGCGCCGTGGGCGACCGCCGCCGCCAGTGCGCCGCGGCCCTCCCCGCCGGCGGCGAGGAATCCGGCGAGGGAGGCGTCTCCCGCGCCGACGTTGCTGCGCACGGCGCTCACGGCAGCCGAGCCGAAGTACGCGCCCGCCTCGCAGACGAGCAACTGGCCGTCGGCGCCGAGGCTGGCGAGGACGGAGCGCGCGCCGAGAGCGAGCAACTCCTCCGCCGCCTTGACCGCCTCGCCGACGGTCAGCAGCGGGCGGCCCACGGCCGCGGCGAGCTCGTCGGCGTTCGGCTTGACGACGTCGGGGCGCGCGGACAGCGACGCGAGCAGCGACGGGCCCGACGTGTCGAGGGCGACGCGCGCTCCCGCCGCGTGGGCACGGGCGACCAGTTCGGCGTACCACTCGGGTCCGAGGCCGCGCGGCAGACTGCCGCAGCAGGCGATCCAGTCCGCGGACGCGCAGTGCCTTCGGATCGCGGCGAGCAGCAGGGCCGACTCGACGGGGCTCAGCTCGGGACCGGGAGCGTTGATCTTGGTGAGGGTGCCGTCGGGTTCGGCGACGGCGATGTTCGAGCGGGTGTGCCCGGCCAGCGGCACGGACACGACGTCGATGCCCTGGCCCGCGAGCAGGTCGGCGACGAGTGCGCCGGGCGCGCCGCCGAGCGGCATGACCGCGACGGTGCGGTGTCCGGCCGCTGCGACGGCCCGTGACACGTTGACGCCCTTGCCGCCCGGGTCCATCCGTTCGCCGGTGGCGCGCAGCACCTCGCCGCGGTCCAGCGACGGGACCTCGTAGGTGCGGTCCAGCGACGGGTTCGGAGTGACGGTCAGAATCATGCGCGTACGACTTCCGTGCCCGCGGCTTCGATGGCCGCGGCGTCCTTCGGGGCGAGCCCGCTGTCCGTGATGAGCAGGTCGACGTCCGAGAGGCCGCCGAACCGTGCGAAGTGCTCCTGTCCGTGCTTGGCCGAGTCGGCGAGCAGGACGACGCGGCGCGCCGCGGCGATCTGGGCGCGTTTGACGGCTGCCTCGGCCAGGTCGGGGGTGGTCAGGCCGCCGTCCACCGAGTACCCGTTCGCGCCGATGAAGAGGACGTCGGCGTGGATCTCGCCGTACGCCCGCAGGGCCCAGGCGTCGACGGCCGCACGCGTGCGGTGCCGTACGCGCCCGCCGACCAGGTGCAGGTCGATCCCGGGGTGGTCGGCCAGACGCGCGGCGACAGGCAGGGCATGCGTCACGACGGTGAGCGAACGGTCCAGGGGGAACGCGGCCGCGAGGCGGCCGACGGTGGATCCGGCGTCGAGGATCACGCTGCCCTCCTCGGGCAGTTCACCCAGGGCGGCCTGGGCGATGCGGTCCTTCTCGTCGGCGGCGGTGGACTCCCGCTCGGCGAGGTCGGGCTCGAAGTCGAGCCGCCCGGCCGGGATGGCACCTCCGTGCACCCTCCGCACCAGCCCGGCGCGGTCCAGGGACTTGAGGTCGCGCCGGATGGTCTCGGCGGTGACCTGGAACGACTCGGCGAGCGACAGGACGTCGACGCGTCCGCCGTCCCGGGCGAGCCGCAGGATCTCCTGCTGGCGCTCCGCTGCGTACATGTGGTTCTACATCCGATCCATGCCCGAAGCTGTGGTTTCTCCTAGCAGGCTACGCCCGCATTTCGCCGAAGTAAACAGATTCGGGCATATGAATCCACACAGCCGGGCATCAGGGCAGGCCGATGCCCGCGCCACGACATCGTGGCGCGGGCATCGGAGCACCGGTTCCCCTGCCGGGACCGGCGGCCTCCAGGACAGCGGCATCCAGGACCTGCGGTGGTCTCAGGGCACGAGCACCGGCTCCGGTTCGCCTCCCTGCGCACCCTCCACCTGCTCCGCCGTCCTCTCGACCGGCTCCGAGGCGTCGTCCGCCGCCCCCGCCTCCAGGTGCTGCTTCGGGCGCGCCGGCAGCGCGAACATCACCAGGAAGATCGCGACGAGCACCGCCGCCACCCACCACAGCGAGTGCTGGAACGCCTCGGCGAACACCCGGCCCACCGCGCCCGGTGCCGGCGTCTCCTCGTCGATCGTGCCGAAGAAGACCACGGACACCAGGCCGAGGCCGAGGGCGTTGCCCATCTGGCCGGTCGTGTTGATCAGGCCCGACGCCGAACCGGCGTGCTCGCGCGGCACCTCCGAGAGCACGGCGTCCGTGAGCGGCGCGACGATCAGACCCATCCCGGCACCCATGACGACCAGCGGCAGGCTCATCTGCCAGGGGGCGATCGCCGTGCCGTACCGGTCCGCCTCCCAGATGTAGATCAGCAGACCGGCGACCATCGTCACCGAGCCGGCCTGCAGCACCTTCCGCCCGAACCGCGGCACCAGCAGCTGCACCGACATCCCCGCCGCCGCCGAGACGGCGATCGAGAACGGCACGCCGGTCAGACCGGCCTTGAGCGGGCTCCAGCCGAGCCCGATCTGCATGTACAGCGTCCAGACCAGGAAGAAGATGCCCAGCACGACACCGAACGTCAGCTGCACGGCGATGCCCGCGGCGAAGCTCTTCACCTTGAACAGCGACAGCTCGACCAGCGGGGAGCCGTCCTTGCGGGTCTTGTACTTCTCGTACGCCACGAACACGGCGAAGACCAGCGGGCTGGCGGCCATGCACAGGTGGCCCCACAGCGGCCAGTCCAGCTCGCGGCCGCGGGTGAGCGGGTAGATCAGCATCAGCAGGCCGAGGGTGACCAGGGCGACACCGACGAGGTCGAGCCGGAGCGCCTTCGGGGCACGGGACTCGGTGATGAACTTCCGTCCCAGGATCAGACCGGCGATGCCGACCGGAAGGTTGATCAGGAAGATCGGGCGCCATTCGAGGCCGAAGAGGTTCCACTGGGTCAGCAGCGCGCCGAGCAGGGGGCCGGAGACCGCCCCGAGACCGACGACCGCGCCGAACAGGCCGAACACCTTGCCGCGCTCGTGCGCCGGGAAGGTGACGTGCACGATCGCGAGGACCTGCGGCACCATCATGGCCGCCGCCGTGCCCTGCAGGAGGCGGGAGGCGACCAGCATCTCCTCGTTGGGGGCGAACCCGCAGAGCGCGGAGGCGATCGTGAATCCGGTGATGCCGATCAGGAACAGCCGCTTGCGGCCGTAGATGTCACCGAGCCGGCCGCCTGTGATCAGACCGGCGGCGAAGGCGAGCGCGTACCCCGCGGTGATCCACTGGATCGCGCCGAACGAGGCGCCGAGATCCCGCTCGATGCTGGGGATCGCGATGTTGACGATGGTGACGTCGACCAGGTCCATGAAGGCCGCGGTCATGACGATGGCGAGAGCGATCCATCGCCGGCGGTCCGATGCCGTACCCGTTACGGCGGGCTGCTGTGAACTCATACGAGGATTCTGGAGTGCATATAGGTCAGATCACGTCCTAGATGAGCGCCATCCTGGACAGCATGACGGACACTCCGGCACGACTCCTCAATCTGCTGTCGCTCCTCCAGACACCGCGCGAATGGCCCGGCAGCGAGCTCGCCGACCGCCTCGGCGTCAGCCCGCGCACGATCCGGCGCGACATCGACCGGCTGCGGGACCTCGGTTATCCGGTGGAGGCGACCAAGGGCGCGGACGGCGGGTACCGCCTGGTCGCGGGCGCGGCGATGCCGCCCCTCCTGCTGGACGACGAGGAGGCGGTGGCCATCGCGGTCGGCCTGCGGGCGGGTGCGGGCCACGCCATCGAGGGCATCGAGGAGGCCTCGGTGCGGGCCCTGGCCAAACTGGAGCAGGTGCTCCCGTCCCGGCTGCGGCACCGAGTGACCACCCTCCAGGCGGCGACGCTGCCCCTGACCAGGGGAGACGGCGCCACGATCGATCCGCAGACGCTGACGGTCATCGCGGGCACCGTCACCGGCCGCGAGCGGCTGCGTTTCGCCTACCGCGCCGGCGACGGCGCACAGACGCGCCGGCAGGTCGAGCCGTACCGGCTCGTGTCCACGGGGCGCCGGTGGTACCTCGTCGCGTACGACCTCCAGCGCGAGGACTGGCGCACGTTCCGCGTGGACCGGGTGACGGAACCGTTCGCCACGGGGGCGCGGTTCACTCCGCGGGAGGCTCCGGTGGGGGACGCGGCGGAGCTGCTGAGCCACACGATGTCGCGACAGCAGCAGGAGCACGACGTCGACGTGAGCTTCCGCGCCCCGGCGTCGTTCGTCGCGGCCAGGCTGCCCGAGCACCTGGGCGCGCCCGTCCCGACCGGCGACGACACCTGCCGGCTGCGGACCCGGGCGGCGGACTCGGTGGAGTGGCTGGCGCTGCGTCTGGCGCTGGTGGACTGCGAGTTCACGGTGCACGGACCGCAGCCGCTCCGGGATTACGTGAGGGACCTGGCGACTCGCCTGACGAGGTCCACGGCCTGACGCGGGCGTTCGGGGGCAGCGGACGGTTCTGCGCGGCCCCGCAGCAGCGGACGGTTCTGCGCGGCGCAGCATCGGACGGCCCGACACGCCCGTCACCTGGGATCGCGGACGCCCGGGGGCGCGGTGGACTGCCCCCCAGACGCGCGGCGGCGGACGGTCCTGGTGGATGCCAGGATCGTCCGCCACATGCCCTCGTCCGCGCCGCGCCCAGCGGACGTGACTACGCCGCCGCGTCGAAGCCCGTGTCGCGGGCCATGCGCTTCAGCTCCAGCAGCGCGTGCTTCTCGATCTGACGGATGCGCTCACGCGTCAGGCCGTGCTCCTTGCCGACCTCCGTCAGCGTGCGCTCCCGGCCGTCCTCGATGCCGTACCGCATACGGATGATCGAGGCGGTGCGGTGGTCGAGCCTGCCGATGAGGTCGTCGAGCTCCTCGCTGCGCAGCAGCGTGAGCACCGACTGCTCCGGCGACACCGCCGAGGTGTCCTCCAGCAGATCGCCGAACTGGGTCTCACCGGCGTCGTCCACGGACATGTTCAGGCTGACCGGGTCACGGGCCCAGTCCAGGACGTCGGTGATGCGCTCCGGCGTCGAGCCCAGCTCCTCCGCGATCTCCGCGGCCTCCGGGTCCCTGCCGTGCTCCCTGTTGAACTCGCGCTGGACACGGCGGATGCGGCCGAGCTCCTCCACCAGGTGGACGGGAAGCCGGATGGTGCGGGACTGGTCGGCTATGGAACGGGTGATCGCCTGGCGGATCCACCAGGTCGCGTACGTGGAGAACTTGAAGCCCTTCGCGTAGTCGAACTTCTCGACCGCGCGCACCAGGCCCGCGTTCCCCTCCTGGATCAGGTCGAGCAGAGGCAGTCCGCTGCGCGGGTAGCGCCGGGCCACGGCCACGACGAGGCGCAGGTTGGACCGGATGAAGACGTCCTTCGCCCGCTCACCGGCCGCGGCGAGCGCCTCCAGCTCCTCGCGTGTGGCTCCGCCGGCCTCGCTCTCCACCTCTCCGTCGAGGATCTGGCGGGCGTACACACCCGCCTCGATGGTCTGGGACAGCTCGACCTCCTTGGCGGCGTCGAGCAGTGGCGTGCGCGCGATCTCGTCGAGGTACATGCCGACCAGGTCGCGGTCGGCGATCTCCCCGCCCACGGCGCGAACGCTGCTCGCCCTGTCGGTCCCACCCCCGGAGCCGGAGACCTGAGAGGTGTCCCCAGCGTCGGACTGGCGACGGGCGACGGCACGGGTTGCCATGCGAGCTCCCTTGCTGAGTAGGTCACGACACCCTCCCGGGTGCCCTGCATCCGAAGGAAACAACGACTGGAATCCGGACAGAATTCCCATGGGATGCATCGATTTCCGCGATCATGCAGTACCCTGTGCCGCCACGAAGGGAGAGGACGGATGCCGCCGGAGCGCAGGGACGTGCAGGTCAGGGCTGGCACGGAGGCCGATCTGGACCGCCTCACCGACATCTACAACCACTACGTCCGTGAGACCGCCATCACGTTCGACACCGTCGAATTCACCCCCGGACAACGTCGTCCGTGGCTGCACTCCCACCCTGAAGACGGCCCGCACCGCCTCCTGGTTGCGTGGGACGCGGCCCGAGGCGTCCTCGGCTACGCGACCAGCAGCCCCTTCCGCCCCAAGCCGGCCTACTCGACGTCGGTCGAGGTCAGCGTCTACCTGGCGCCCGAGGCCACCGGCCGAGGCATCGGCACGCTCCTCTACGAGGAGCTCTTCGCGGCGCTCGAGGGCGAGGACGTGCACCGGGCCTACGCGGGCATCGCTGGGGCCACCTCCGCCGAGGGCACGGGGACGAACGAGCCCTCCCACAGGCTCCACGCCCGCTTCGGCTTCCGGCACGTCGGGACGTACGAGCAGGTGGGCCGCAAGTTCGGCCGGTACTGGGACGTGGCCTGGCTCGAGAAGCACCTGAACTGACGGGCGCTCGCCCCCTGTCGGCGCCTCAGCCGGACCGCGCCTCAACCGGACCGCGCCTCAGCCGGACCGCGCTTCAGCCGAACTGCACGGAGCGCTTGGCCAGCCCCATCCAGAAGCCGTCGATCACGCTCCGGCCGGTCCCCAGTTCGTCCTGCGCCGCGCCGAGGGTCACGAACAGCGGGGCGAAGTGCTCGGTGCGCGGGTGGGCGATGCGGCCGGCGGGGGCCTTGTTCTCGAAGTCCAGCAGGGCGTCCACGTCGGCGGCGTCCAGCGCGCGCCGCCCCCAGTCGTCGAACTCCGTCGACCAGCCGGGCGTCCCGGCGTGCCGCAGCGCGGCCAGGTTGTGGGTGAAGAAGCCGCTGCCGATGATCAGTACACCCTCGTCGCGGAGCGGGGCGAGCCGCCGCCCGATCTCCAGGAGCCTGCCGGGGTCGAGCGTCGGCATGGAGATCTGGAGCACGGGGACGTCCGCGCCGGGGAACATCTCGACGAGCGGGACGTACGCGCCGTGGTCGAGGCCCCGGTCCGGGACGTCCTGCACCGGCGTACCCGCGCGGCGGAGCAACTTGCGGACGGAATCCGCCAGTTCGGGTGCACCGGGAGCCTCGTAGCGCACCTGGTAGTAGTGCTCGGGGAAGCCCCAGAAGTCGTACACGAGAGGGACGGTCGCGGTGGCGCCGAGCGCGAGCGGGGCCTCCTCCCAGTGCGCGGAGACCACGAGGATCGCCTTGGGGCGTGGCAGGCCGGCGGACCAGGCGGCGAGCTCACCGGGCCAGACCGGGTCGTCGGCGAGGGGTGGGGCGCCATGGGACAGGTAGAGGGCGGGCATGCGCTCCGCGGTGTGGCTTGCGTTCATGGCGACTGACTCCCATTTCATTGAACATTCAAGTTCAACTCACGAGACTACTCCTGCGGTCAATTTTGTTCAACTTTCAAGAACAGGGGTCGTACAGTGGGATGCATGAACAGGGCATCCATGGGCGACAGCGAGTCCGAGCCGCGCTGGCTGACCGAGGCGGAACAGCGCGTCTGGCGCTCCTACCTGCATGCCACCACTCTCTTCGAGGACCATCTCGACCGCCAGTTGCAGCGGGACGCGGGCATGCCGCACGTCTACTACGGCCTGCTCGTCCAGTTGTCCCAGGCACCGCGCCGCCGCCGCAGGATGACCGAGCTCGCGATCGACGCGAAGATCACCCGCTCCCGGCTCTCACACGCCATCGCCCGGCTGGAGAAGAACGGCTGGGTGCGCCGCGAGGACTGCCCCTCCGACCGGCGCGGCCAGAACGCCGTGCTCACGGACGAGGGTTTCGAGGTCCTCAAGCGGGCGGCGCCCGGGCACGTGGAGGCGGTGCGCCAGGCGATGTTCGACCGGCTCACGCCTGAACAGGTGCGGCAGCTGGGCGAGATCATGCAGGTGATGGCCGAGGCACTCCAGCCGCAGGACACGGGCGCGGACCTGCCCTGGCTGCGCTGAGCGGATCCGGCACAGCGGTTCGGCACGCCGGTACCGCGGCTCGGCACGCCGGCACCGCGGCTCGGCAACCCGGCACCGCGGCTCCGGCCGGTACGCGCGCGCTCGTGCACGGGCAGGGGCCCGGCCCGGGTGATCGACCCGGGCCGGGCCCCTGCCGCGCGGCCTCTCGTATCCGCCTCAGTGCGCCACGACGGGAACCCTGACCTCGTCCTCGGCTCCGTCACCCTCGCCCGAACCCGCGGTGGGCGAACCGGCCCCCGGGCGCCCGGTGTTGATGAACGTCGCGGCGATCACGGCCGACACGGCCAGGATGCCGACCGCCCACCAGATCGCGGACGAGAAGCCGTGCACCATGCCCTGGAGCTCCAGGAGCTTCGGGTCGGCCGCACCGGCCGCGTGCGAGGCGATGTACGAGGTCGTCGCGGACGCGGCGATCGTGTTCAGCAGCGCCGTACCGATCGCGCCGCCGACCTGCTGCGAGGTGTTGACCATCGCGGAGGCGACACCGGCGTCGGCCGGGTTCACGCCGTGCGTGGACAGGGACATGGCCGGCATGAACGCCGTACCCATACCGAGGCCCAGCAGCAGCTGCGCCGGCAGGATCAGGCCCGCGTACGAGCTGTCGATCTCCAGCTGGGTCAGCATCAGCATGCCGATGGCGGCGACGACGAAGCCGGGGGCCATCAGCAGCCGCGGCGGCACACGGGTCATCAGCCGGGCACCGATCTGGGTCGAGCCCGTGATCATGCCCGCGATCATCGGCAGGAAGGCGAAGCCGGTTCTGACCGGCGAGTACCCCTTCACCACCTGCAGGTAGAACGTCAGGAAGAGGAACAGCCCGAACATCGCGATGATCGCGAGGCCCAGCGAGAGGTAGACACCGCCCCGGTTGCGCTCGGTCAGGACGCGCAGCGGCAGCAGCGGGGAGCGGACGTTCGCCTCCGTGACCACGAAGGTGCCGAGCAGCACCGCGGAGGCGACGAACATGGTCACGGTCAGTTCGTCGGACCAGCCGGCGGACTCGGCGCGGGTGAAGCCGTAGACCAGCGCGACCAGACCCAGGGTCGACAGCACGACGCCGGGGATGTCGAGCGACGAGCGGTTCCGCGCGCCCTCCGGCTCGCGGACGACGAGGTACGCGCCGACGGCCGCGATGATCGCGAACGGGATGTTGACGAAGAACGTCCAGCGCCAGTCGAGGTACTCGGTGAGGAAGCCGCCGAGGATGAGGCCGACCGCACCACCGCCGCCGGCGATGGCACCGTAGATGCCGAACGCCTTGGCGCGCTCCTTGGCGTCGGTGAACGTCACCGCGAGCAGCGAGAGCGCGGCGGGCGCGAGCAGCGCGCCGAAGACGCCCTGCAGGGCGCGGGCTCCGAGCATCATCGCCTCGCCGGTCGCCGCGCCGCCGAGCGCGGAGGCGGCGGCGAAGCCGAGCAGGCCGACGACGAAGGTCCGCTTGCGGCCCCACAGGTCGGCGATGCGGCCGCCGAACAGCAGCAGACCGCCGAAGGCGAGGGCGTAGGCCGTGATGACCCACTGCCGGTTGCCGTCGGAAATACCCAGGTCCTGCTGGGCGGTGGGGAGCGCGATGTTCACGATCGTCGCGTCGAGGACGACCATCAGCTGGGCGAGGGCGATGAAGACCAGAGCTTTCCAGCGGCTCGGATCCGGCAGGGATGTGTCAGGTGTTCCGGGTGTTTTCGGCATGGGTGAGGCCACCTAGGGAGTACGAGAGGTCACGCGAGATGCGTGATGGCGTCAAGAGGCCCGCGCGGAAAGGGTTCTCGGCGTTGAGAACCCGGAGGCGGGGTGAAGTCGTCGGCCGGTTCGGGCCCGGCCCGGCACCACCGGATCGGCACGCGGCGGGTGACCGCGAGGCGAGGGCGCTGCCGTCATCGGCGCTACGGCGTCAGGAGCTGCTCCGCAGGTCTTCGAGGGTGGCGGCCGCACCCGGCAGCTCGGAGCGCGCGGGCGCTTCGAGTCCGTCCAGGAACAGCTGCAGATGACGGTGGACGAACCGGTCCATGTTCAGGCACGCGGTGCCCGGCAGGGGCCGGGTGAGCTGGGAGAGGGCGACCATCAGGTCCCCGACAGCGACGTCACCGCGCATCCTGCCCGCCGACTGGGCCCGCTCGACGAGACCGCGCACGGCCTCCTCCAGGAGCTCACGTCCGGCGTGCAGATCCGGGTGGTCGGAGTCGAAGGCTCCGGAGAGCATCGGGCACAGCGCGCCGATGCGCTCGTCGGCCGCCTCGTGGACGAACCGGCGCAGAGCGGCGAACGGGTCGGCCTCCTCGGCCGTCGCCGTCGTCGCGCGCTCGGTGGTGCGGGACATCACGAAGACGACGACCGCGCGGACGAGGACCGCGCGGTCCGGGAAATGGCGGTAGAGCGTGGCGTTGCCGACGCCGGCGCGACGGGCGATCTCGTCGAGCGGGACCTCGGGCCCGTACTCGACGAACATCTCACGCGCGGCCGACACGATCCGCTCACGGTTCCGCAGGGCGTCGGCCCGCGGGCGCGAGGTGCGGCGCGCTGCGGTGGCGGCGGGGCTCACGGCTCCACTCCCTTCCGGTCTCGGTGGGTCCGGCTCCCTCTCCCGACGGGCCTCATCAGGTCTCGACGGGCCTCGCCGGGCTGCGCCGAAGCGGGGAGCCCTTCCCCGTTTCACGGGGACACGGGTGTAAACGGGGAGAGCCTCCCCGGTTATTTCCCGCCCTGGACGTGACCTGAGTCACTTCGACAGGGATGGAACGTGCGGACCCGGAAATACCCTCGATCGGACCACCTCGGCGCGCGGCCGGCCGGAGGCCGACACAGGCTGACGCACAGAGCGCAGCGAGGGTCAGGCCTGCTGCCGCGGACCCGAAGGCGAACGCATGCAGCAGTCCCGCCCCCGGATACGCATACGGAGCAGCCGCCGCCGGCTCGGAGGGCTCGCCGCGTTCGCCGCCCTCACCCTCGCGGCGCTGGCCACGGCGAGCTCCACGCTCCCCGGGCCCTCCGAGGCGTCGTCGGGACCGGTGGCCGCTCCGGACGCTCCGGGCCTCGGGCCCTGCCGCATCCCCTCGGTGTCCGGCGTGCAGATGTCGGAGGGCCTGCCCACACCACCGGGGTACACCCGCTCCACCGGCGAGCTCAGCGCCCTCAACCTCATGATCGATTTCTCGGACGCGGCGGGCGAGGGGCCGGCGCTCGACCGTCTGGCGGAGTTCTTCCCGCAGACCTCCGAGTGGTTCACCACCAGTTCGTACGGCCGGCTCAGCTACCGCCCCCACGCCCCGGTGAGGGACTGGCTGCGGATGCCGCTGCCGTTCGCGGCGTACGGGATAGACCGCGGGTCACCGTACGAGCCGGGGTACCGCAAGCTCGTCGAGGACCTCGTGAAGGTCGCCGACGCGAAGGTGGACTTCAGCCGGTACGACCTGGTCAACGTGCTCGTCACGCCCAACGCCGGCCCATCAGCCCTCGACACCGTGCTGTCCGTGACCTTCTCCGGCAACGACGAGGCTCCGTACGCGGACGGGGTGCCGCTGGCCAACACGTCCTTCGTCTACAGCCGCCAGGACGACGGCTCGGGATCGTACGCCCGGACCGGCTACCGGGTCCTGCCGCATGAGAACGGCCATGTCTTCGGCCTGCCCGACCTCTACACCGCCACGGGCGGAGGCGCCGTCGGCCACTGGGACATCATGTCCGAGGACTGGGGCGCCAACAACGACCTGCTGGGCTGGCACAAGTGGAAGCTGGGCTGGCTCGACCACGACCAGGTCCGCTGCGCCTCCGCGCCGGGCACGACGGAGTACGCGCTCACACCGCTCGCCACGGCCGGCGGCTCCAAACTTGCGGTCGTGCCGCTGGACGAGAACAGCGGATACGCGGTGGAGGTACGGACCCGGGCGGGCAACGACGACGTCGTGTGCGAGCCGGGCGTGCTGATCTACCAGGTCACGTCGAGCGTGGACACGGGCCAGGGCCCGGTGAGGGTGGTGGACAGCCAGACCGACAGCGGCGGCTGCACCCGCAGCCCCAACGTCCACGCGGAACTGTCCGACGCGCCGTACCAGCCGGGCCAGACCTTCGCTGACGCCGAGAACGGGGTGCGCATCTCGGTGGTGCGCAAGGAGAAGGGCAGCGTGTACCGGGTGCGGGTCACCCGCTCCTGAGCCCGCTTCCGTGTGCTTCAGGCGGCTCCGAACCCCGCCCTCAGCTCCCGCTTGAGGATCTTCCCTGTCGGATTGCGCGGCAACGGCTCGCCGCGCAGCACCAGATGCGCCGGCACCTTGAACGCGGCGAGCACCTTGCCGACGTGTGCCCGCAGCTCCTCGGCATCCGCCGTGGCACCGGGCCGCAGCTGCACCACGGCCGCGACCTCCTCTCCGAGCACCGGATGCGGCACCCCGAGAACGGCGGCGTCGGCGACATCGGGGTGGTCGTGCAGAACGCCCTCCACTTCGACGCAGTACACGTTCTCGCCCCCGCGGATCACCATGTCCTTGATCCGGTCGACGACACTGACGCGCCCCTCACGGACGGTCGCGAGGTCCCCGGTCCTGAACCAGCCGTCGCGGAACGCCTCCGCGGTCGCCCGCTCGTCGCGCCAGTAACCCCGCATGACGCCCTGCCCGCGCAGCCACAGTTCGCCGACCTCGCCGTCGGGCAGCGCCTCGCCGCCCGGCCCGGCGATGCGGACCTCGACGGCGGGCGCGGGGCGGCCGACGCTGGTGGGGTGCGCGCGGTAGGAGTCGCCGAAGTTCGCCAGCACTCCCCCGCTGGTCTCGGTGAGCCCGTACCCGTTGCGCGGCTCGATCCGCCGCCCGTACACGGCACTCAGCCGCGCCACCAGGTCGGGCGGGGCGGCGGCCCCGCCGGTGCTCAGGTTGGTGAGCGTCTCGAGGCCCGAGCCGGCCCGCTCGGCCGCGTCCAGCAGTTGCAGCGCCGTGGTCGGCACACCGGAGTAGTGGGTGACCCGGTGCCGCTCGACGAGCGCGAGCGCCTTGCCGGCGTCCCACTTGCGCATCAGGACGAGGGCACCGCCGACGCCCATCATCGCGTAGAGCGTCGTGAACGCCGCGACGTGGAAGAAGGGGAAGGTCATCAGGGTGACGGGGGCCGCCCCCCGCCCCGGCACCTCTCCGCGCCCGAGAGCGGCGGCCGTGGCGTGGTAGCGCGGATGCACGGTGGCCCCGGCCTGCGCGAGATGCGTGGCGACGGCGCCCTTGGAACGGCCGGTGGTCCCCGAGGTGTAGATGATGGTGGCGTCGCTCCCCGCCGCCACGTCCACTGCGGGCGGCCCGGCGAGCGGGTCGGGCGCGTCGAAGTCCTCGTACCGCTCGACGCCATCGGCGGTCGCGCCGTCGTGGTGGAAGACGACGGCCGGCGCGCCGTTCGCCCGCCGCCACGCCTCCACACGGGGCAGCCGCTCGCCGTCGACGAGGAGCACGGCCGGAGTGCAGTCGTCGAGCGCGTAGGCGAGCTCCTCCTCGGTCCACCAGGCGTTGAGCGGCACGGCGACGAGCCCGGCCAACTGCGCGGCCCAGAAGGCGATCTGCCACTCAGGGTGATTGCGCATGGCGATGGCGGCCCGGTCGCCGGGCCGCAGCGCGTGGACCTCGGTGAAGCGGCGCGCGAGGGCGCAGGCGGCGGCGAAGAACTCCCCGTACGTGTACGTTCGGCTCTCGGCGATCAGGAACGGCCGCTCCCCGTATGCCCACGTGGACTCGACGAACTCCCGCAGCGTGCGCGGCCCGGCCACGTACTGCAGCGCACCGTCCTCGCCCCGCACGACGGCGAAGGGCGCACCAGGCGCGGTGAGCCCGTCCCGCACGGCGTCGGACGTCTCGGGCTGCGGCACGGCTCGCCCCTCTCTAAGCGCTCGCTCAGTACGTCGGCGACGCTATGCGGCACCCCGTGCCCCGTCAAGGCCGGGCCGGCCCGACCGCACGCCGTGAGCTGCGAGAAGGGGAATCTCACCGGGCAGGAGAGCTTATCCGCTAGGCTAGGCGCCGGATCTCACGCGGATCCTCCGCCTTCGTAGCTCAGGGGATAGAGCACCGCTCTCCTAAAGCGGGTGTCGCAGGTTCGAATCCTGCCGGGGGCACATCATTAAGGGCCAGTTCAGAGGGTTGATCCCCTCGAACTGGCCCTTTGCCTTGATCGCGGCCGTGCCACGCACGTGCCACTAGGACTCCGCGCCGCCCTGTCTCTGGCGGATCATGACTCCCAGCCGATCGGCAATGGCACGGTCCCGGTCGGCGGTCATGTGCTGATAGATCAGCGCGGCCCGCGCGGTGCTGTGGCCCATGCGGGTCATCAGCTCTCGGGTGCTGGCCCCGGCGGCGACCAAGGTGTTCCCGGTGTGCCGAAGATCGTGGAAGTGGACCTCACTGGAGATGCCCGCCTTGGCCCGCGCCGTGGTCCAGTCATCCCGGAAGTTGCTGCGGCGGAGACGCCCACCTTGGGGACCGAGGAAGACGTGGCCATCACGGCCGGCACCCGCGTAGCGCTCCAGGTGTTCGGTCACGTCGTGCAGGATCTCGTCCGGGAAGGCGACGGGCCGGACGCCAGCCGCGGACTTCGGAGCCTTGTCGAAGAGCTTGCCGTCCTGCATCTCAGCCTGTGCCCGCTGGACCAGGACCACGCGACCCGATACGTCGATGTCTCGGCGGCGAAGAGACGCCAGCTCGCCGAACCGCAGGGTGGTGAAGGCCGCCAGGAGTACGAGCAAGCGGTACCGAGGAGCGATGGCGTCGGCCACGGCGTAAACCTCGGCCACGTTCAGCACCGGCCGCTCGGGCACGTCGTACCGATCGGCTCCCTTGACCCGGCATGGGTTGCGTCGGATCAGTTCATCGTCAACGGCGGTGTTCATCATGGCCCGCAAAATCTGATACGCCTTGACGACGGTCGGCTCCCCCACGCCCGCAGCGAGCAGGTTGGCCCGCCAGGCCCGCACCCGCGCGGTGGTGACGTCAGCCAGAGTCCCCGCGCCGAACGTCGGCTTAATGTGCAGCCGGATCACGGCCTCATTCCGCTCCCTGCTGCGGTCAGCCAGCTTGCGATCCCTCAGCCAGGCGTCCGCGTACTCCCCGAACGGCACGGCCCCCTTGTCAGGGTCTTCCCACTGGCCACGCGAGATGTCGGCCTCGATGTGCGTCAGCGCCACCTCAGCGTCGGTCTTGGTCGCGTAGGTCTGCTCCGCCGTGCGGAGTTGCCCAGTGGCAGGGTCGCGGTATCGAGCCTGCCAGCGCCCGGACTTGAGCTGTCGAACCGAGCCGAAGCGCCGGCGGCTCCCCTTCTTGTTGGCCATCAGGCGACCCTCCGCAGGACGGAGCGTCGGACAGTCACCGGCTCAACGGTGTTGGCCGCGACGAAGGCAGAGACTGCGCTCTCAGGGATGCGGACGTGTCGGCCGACCTTCACGAAGGTGATGCGGCGTTCCTCGATGAGCCGCCGGGGGAACCGGACGGTGGTGCCGAGGAGTTCGGCGACCTGGTCAACGGTGAGCAGTCGTTCCATGGTCACCACTCCCCCGTGGTGTCGAAGTCGTCCAGTTCGGTGCGGAGCTCCCGCGCGAGTTGTCGGTCTTGCTTGATGTCGTTGGCGATGGATTGGGCGAGCCAGGATTCGCCGGGTGTGTGGCCGTGCCCGGCGTAGGTCCAGTGGGCGAGCACGAGCGTGGAGCCCTCCGAGTCGTCGAGGTCTTCGGGGAGCCCGCGGGCCTGGCGTTCCTGGCGGGCGCGGTAGTCGGCCCTCACTTGGCGGAGTGCGCCGAGGGTGGTGGAGTAGCGGCGGGACTTGGTGGAGAAGTGGCCACGGAAGCCGAGCATGTGCGACCAGCGCGCCAGCAGCCGCTCCGGGTAGTCGCCGTCCAGCTCCCAGCACGCTTCGATCAGTCGCCGGGTGTGGGCGGGGAGGTCGAGGCGGTCGAGTTCGCCCAGTTCGACGATCCGGCGGTCCACGGTGCCGGTGGTCTCGGCGGCCTTGGTGGCGTACTTGGCCACGTAGGCGGCCACAGCCTGTTCGGTCAGGTCCTCGTGTCCGAGTGCGCCGATGGGCTGGACGTCGACTTGGGTTCCCCAGCGCAGTTGGCGTTCCGGGGAAGTGCCGGCGGGCGGGACGACGACCAGGACGCGGGCGGCAGCGGCGCGGATCGCGTCGTCCACGAGCGGGACGGTGGCCCAGGCCGGGGGCGCGGAGTCGGGGCCGTCCGGGCCGTCGAGGCGGACCACGGCGTGGAAGTGCACGGCACCGCGCTTTTGGAACTCGGCGACCTTGCCGAACGAGACGCGGCAGGCATCCGACAGCGCACGTTGCGACAGCCCGGCGCGGGCGGCGATCTCCCGGCGCAGGTAGATGGTGAAGCGCTGCCAGAGCTGCCCGGCGTGGTTGTTCCAGAGCACGGCGGCGGCGTAGTCGTAGCGGTCTGGGTTCAGCGCGGTACCCAGGGCGGGGTCGTCGTCCTGGTGGAGCTTGCCGCAGCGGCAGCGTCCGGAGGCGGGGCGGTTGTGGACCGGGCCGAAGGAGGGTGCCGTGAGCGTGGCGAAGACGCGCGGGTGATCGCGGACCGAGTCGGGGACGTCCTTGCGTACGTCGCCGGTGATCCCGGCGCGGATCAGGTGGTAGGTGTCCCCGGCGTAGGTCCAGGCACACGAGGGGCAGCGCGAGGCACGGCGGTTGCCGCAGGCGACCCGGAGCCGTCCACCGGGTTCGGTGGCGGTCGAGTAGGAGTACAGCGTCTCGGCGGTGGCCCTGTCTTTGGTGATCGTCCAGCCTTGGAGGTGGATGGGGTCCGAGCAGCCGCCCGTGCGCCGGATCTGTTCGCGCCAGCGGTCGAAGCCGGGGGTGTTGGCGACGCGCAGCAGGTCGGCCACGGTGATCGGGTCCTGGCCCACGGCCGCCGCCACGTCAGCAACGGCGGCCGAGGGAACGGGGAAGTGGGTCATGCGGCCACCGCCCGCAGTCGAGGGGCGTGGACCGGGGTGGCGGTGGCGAAGAGGTGATCGAGCGCGGTGAGGTAGCCGGAGGTGAGCGGGGCCGGGCCGAGGCGGCGCAGGTGCATCACGGGTGACAGCACCGGGACCAGGCCGTCGACCGGCGTGGTCACCAGCAGGTCGTCATCGGCCCGCACCACATCTGCGTGCAGCCCCGAGTGCTCAGCCAGCCGGACACCGGCCACGGTCAGGAGCGAGGGGAAGACGTCCGGCAGGGTCACGGGGGAAGTGCCGGCGGGGCCGACGATCCGGACGCGGACACCCGACGCGGCCTTGTCGGCAACCAGCGCGGCCAGGTCCCACACGGCATCCACCAGGAACAGCGGGTGCGCGACCACCAGGTCGATGGCGCCCACCGCGTTGAGGAGGACCGAGCGCCACAGGTCGAGCGGGACGACGCTTCGGGTCGGGTAGCAGGTGATCAGCTCATCCCGAGGTGTCGGCACCGACCGGTGACGCTCCCCGAGAGCAGGCCACAGCAGGTAGGCGTCCGTGTGGAGGAGCTTGGCGGCGGCGTGCGCGTTCCTTGCGTGCGGGGTGCGGCCGAGGGTGATCCAGCGCTCCACCGACTTCGGGTCGACACCGAGCCGAGAGGCCAGGCCCTCGATCGTCACGTTCGCGGCAACCATGGCCCCGCGCAGCCGCTCGTTCGCGGTGATCGTCGCAGTGGTCATGCCGCCACCGCCCCGGAGACAGAGACCAGCGGCGTGCCGGTCGACCAGTCGAACGACACGGCCACCGGGCAGTCCCCGCCCGAGCGGTGGACCAGGACGCCGACACCATCGCGCTTCACCCAGTCAGCACCGCCGACGGCGGAGCACGCCTGACACGGCGACGGGACGATCTGAGCGTCCTCGGTACGGGACAGCGGAGCGGTTAACGGCGCGGCGTGCGAGACGACGAGCGTCGCGGGCATGATGGAAGCTCCCTTCAAGGGACGAAGGAGGGCGGCGAAGCTGCTTGGCGGTAGATGCGCCGCCCTCCAGTTCGTATCGGGTGTCCTAGGTGTCACAGTACACCTCTGGTTGCGTGTGGCAAGAGTCCTGGGTGCCCTAGGACGGAAAACGGCGGTAATCTCGGGGGATGAGCCTGAGCCCCGACGATTCCGAGCCCGCTTCCCGTCAGGTAGCCAGCGCCATCCGGGGCGACATCAACTCTGGCGAGTTGGCCCCAGGCGCGAAGATTCCGTCTGTGCGGAAACTCGCCGAGCGCTTCGGCGTGGCGGTGATGACCGCTCAGAGTGCGGTGGAGATCCTTCGATCGGAAGGACTGATCTACACCAGCCCCGGCCGGGGAAGCTTCGTTCGCTCCGACATGCCCACCCAAGCGCCGGAGGGATCAGCCGAGTTCGTCGAGATCACGAAGCACCTCAGCGCGTTGCAGGCCACCGTCAAGGATCTGGCGGATCGCGTCGCTCAGCTCGAGGAAGCCGGTCGGCGGTCGTCGTAGTCAGCGCACCCACCCTCTGACTTAAGTCGGCGACCTCTTCCACGAGGTCCGTCAACTTCCTTACCACCATGGCCAGTTCGTCAGGTGTCACTTCGCTGACCGCCTTCCGTTCGGGTAGCTTCCGTCCTAGTGAAGCCAGCAAAGCGCAGGTCATGACGTTGATTACAGGCTGAGAGTCGATCACTCACAGATCACTCACAGGCACAGCCAGCGGAGGCGAGATGTCCCAGGAGAAGCCGGGAGCTGAGCCGTTCATCGCGGAGCTCAAGCGATGGCGAGACGTCCGGGGGGTTTCACAGTCCGCCTTGGCGAAGGCCGTCGGCTACACACCCTCGTACGTGTCCAAGGTCGAGGGCGGACAACAAAGGCCGGCGCGAGGATTCGCCGAGCAGGCCGACCGAGTTCTTCACGCTGGCGGAGCGCTCCGCCGGGCGTTCAACGAGATCGATCCCCAGGCCCGCAGTGAAGCCGTTCCGCACCAGCAGGCTCCCGACAGTTCCGCAGCGGACAGCCAACCGGCGAGCGTGATCGTCCAGCACGACGACGCCGAGCTGCACTACGACGGCACGACCTATCGAGCGACGCAACGTCGACAGCTCTACAACGCCAGTCCGGACCCGATCGCGCGGTACCTGATCCGTATCTCCGTCGATCGCTACCCCGGCAGCCCTGAGCAGTCGAACCGGCACTATCGCGAGAACCCGCTCACTTGGGAGGAGATCGGCCTTACCGCGAAGGTTGGAGACGAGCCGATCGGATGGCGGGTTCAGCACGACCGGGACGCGTTCAAGGAACTGTGGCTGCTCTTCGAGAACGACTACGGCCGCTACCCGCTCTACCCGGGCGAGTCAACGTGGATCGAGTACTCCTACACCGTGCGGGACGACAAGTGGGGCACCTGGTTCCAGCGCGCAGTCCGGCTCCCAACCGAGCGCTTGAGCGTTCGCCTGAACTTCCCGGCCGAGCTTGACCCGGCCGTCTGGGGGACTGAGACCACGATGACCGCGGCAGCATTCCCCTTCCGCACAGCCATCCATCAGGATGCGTCCGACGACCGGCGCATCTACTCATGGACCACTGATGATCCGCCGCTTCACGCCCGGTACCGGTTGGAGTGGAAGTTCCGCGCCCGACCTGAGCACGAGGAGACCGCACCGACCATGCCCACCAGCGCAAGCGACAAGATGCGATCCATCGGGGTCGTCCAGGCGGGCGATCCGATTCTCACCGGGACGGCGCGAGCGTTCGATCTGCCCCGCGAAGCCGAGGACGCGCGCCGAGTCGTGGCGGAACTGAACTCGGCAGCCGAGCGGGCAGCAGGAATCCATCAGTTCAGCAAGGGCATGGGAGTGGCCGCACCTCAGCTCGGAATCGATCGAGCAGCGGCCATCGTCCGCACCGCCGAGGGCGAAGTGATCACGCTCTTGAACCCGAAGGTCATCGAGCAGTCCAGCGAGACCGATGAGCAGTACGAGGGCTGCTGGAGCTTCTTCGACGTGCGAGGCATGGTGCCCCGACCACTCAGCATCAGCGTGGAACACCAGGACATCGACGGGAATCGCGGCATCACGATCTTCGAGCATGCCGTGGCCCGACTTGTGGCCCACGAGATCGACCACCTCGAGGGCGTTCTCTACACGGCCCGCATGCGTCCCGATGCCGAGCCCATCCCGGTTTCTGAGTATCGCGGCACTGGTCACACCTGGACCTATCAGCCGGACGGGGCGAAGCCCTGACGTCGAGCCCCATTGGGCCTGTTACAGGTTTCTCTACCTCGATCAAGGCGCATCCGCCGCGCACGGCGCGGCAGCGCGCGGCCCGGCGGCCGGGCCGCCGCTCCTGTCTTCGCCCCACGGCCACCCGACCGCCGGCCGCACGCCGAAACGGCGAAGGGTTGACGGTTGAGGAGGCCCGCTGTGGCTGGGGCGGTCGGCTCCACGGCTTTAGGCAGCCACCATGGGGCGAGCCTCGAAGATCGGGGCCCACATCGGGCTATTGCGGGCAGGTCCAGAGACTGCCCGAGTCGCGGGAAGCTTACGGGCCCCGATCTCTCGCCCCATGGCAGCTCCCGCCCAAAGCCGCTACACCGACCTGGTGCTCCCCCTGGTCACCCTGGGGCCGGCTTGAGGGTGACTCCCGGGGCCTGGGATCGAGTCGGCTGCGGATCGCGTCGGCGGTCATAAGCTGGCTGACCTCCAGCGATGCGCGCGTGAGGTATCCCTGCCACACGACGCCACCAAAGGCCAAGGTGCCGCCGATGGCACCGAGGGTGTCCCGGAAGGTGTCTGACATGGCGTGATTCTGGCGCCACCCTGTGTGGCAGGCGCAACTGCCCCCATCTGCTGGGGAATGGGGTTCCGGCAACGAGGCGTGGTGGGCGTTCGATCACGTGCTCGGGATGCCGCAAAGGATCATGCTAGCCTCCGGTGGCCGATGAGGCCTTTCTTCCAACGGGGGTTTGCAATATGGGGATGCGGCGTACTTTCGGGCGCACGGCTGCCATGGGTTCCACAGTGATCGCACTGGTTGGGGTGGTGCTGGCTCCGCAGGCAAGCGCTGCGCAGACCTGCCTTAGCACCACCGGGGCCAAGATGTGCTGGCAGTCCACGGGCGATGACGTGTACATAACCGACACCAAGGCCGATGGCCACCGAGCGGGCGGCTACTACGCCACGGACCGCGGAAGTTACGGATGGTGCGAGAACACCAAGGGCGCAAACACCACGGTGAAGTGCAACCTTGAGCTGGAGGAGCCCGACATGATCAGTTTCTACGCTGCCAGGTGCGAAGGCCCCTGTGGGCCCTTGGGGCATGGCGTTCTGAATCAGTCTGGCTGGAAGCGCGTAGCCGTGTGATTCGGGTGCCGTGCTGAGGTGCGGCTCTCCAGGTGCTCCGGGGGAGCCGCACATTTGGTGTACAACCGTGGGGAGGGGGCAAGGCCCCAGGTCACCCCCCAGCC
>NZ_JBFAOY010000002.1:62408-163139 GCF_040675505.1 Streptomyces sp. NPDC049597 | reverse complement strand
TTTTACACCCACACCACGCCATACCGCTTGCAGTTTTGGGTCACTGGTGTTCAGACGTTGGCACTTCCCATCTTTTTTTCGGGTGCGGTGTTGAGGTGCGGCTCTCCAGGAGCTCCTGGAGAGCCGCACTTTTGCTGACCAACCGTGGGCAGGGGGCAAGGCCCCAGGTCACCCGCATGCCAGATCCGTGCCAGATCGAGCGGGGACTCCCGGGGAACCGCGGCTGCATGCAGGGCCCAGGAGCCGCAGGCGCCGAAGCCATCAAATACCCAGGTCAGGCCCAACTCGCCTCACCTCGCTCCTAAAGCGGGTGTCGCAGGTTCGAATCCTGCCGGGGGCACCAGCGCAAAGGCCCCGGACCGATCATGGTCCGGGGCCTTTGACATCCACTTCTGACATCAACGGAGGCGGTCACTCACGGCCTGGCCGCCTCTTGAGCAGCCGGTCCATGTGGCTGATCGCCTCGCGCTGCGTGTCCTGGACGACGTACGTGTAGACGTCCATGGTGATGCTGATCCGGCTGTGCCCGAGGATCTCCATCACGACGCGAGGAGCGACCCCGGCAGCAGTGAGCAAGGTGGCGCAGCCGTGCCGGGCGTCGTGCAAGCGGATGACGCGAAGGCAGGCGGAGTCGGCGACCCGGGTGAAGGACCAATACACGTTGCGCGGCTCGACCGGTCGGCCGGTACGGGTAGCGAAGACGTAGCCGCCCTCATCCCACGACTCCCCCGCGCGCCCCTTGGCGGCGGCCTGGCGCGTCCGGTGCCAGCGGAGCGGCGCGATGCACATCGCCGGGAGCGGCACTGCCCGGCGACGGCGGCCCTTGGGATCGTCGTCATAGAGGACGCCACGCCGACGCTGCGTCTGCTGACGGACGTAGAGCACGCGCTTGTCCGGGTCGACGTCGACCCAACGGAGACCGACGATCTCACCCCGCCGGAGGCCCATGGCAATGGCGAGGACGAAGGCCGCGTACAGCGGGTCCTTACGAGCGGCGGCGAGGAAGTTCAGCGTCTCCTCGAGGGACCAGGGGCTCAGCTCCCGAGACTTGGCCCGGGGCGGCTCGACGAGGCTCGCCACGTTACGGGTCACCAGCTCCTCGCGGCAGGCAGCCGTCAGGGCAGTGCGCAGCACCCGGTGCGATTCCTTGGCTGTGGCCGCAGTGGTCTTGTTCTCCAGCTGGACCAGGAAGCGCCGGACGTCGGCGGTGCCCAGGGATTCGAGCCGTTTCGACCCGATCACGGGCACGAGGTACAGCCGGACGTGAGCCTCGTACGTGTCGTAGGTGCTGAGCTTGCGACGCGGCCTGATGACGTTGTCCAGCCGTCAAGTCGGGGCAACCGACGACGCTCCAGCCCGGGCAGCTAGGGCCGCTGCCCAGCTCATGGCCAGGCCGCGCGCCAACGAGCCGTCACCCGCTCCACGAGAAAGCCCCAGGCCAGCAGCCCGGGGCTTCTTTGCTGTCTGGACCGCGCTGAGCGCCTTGCGCCAGATCCGCACCAGAAGGCCGCTCGCGAGGCCGCGTCGACAGCCGGGCTGATGAGGTGCCAGATGGCGTCTCCGGTCCGAGGCGTTTGCGGGGGCACGCACACCGGGCTCGTCGTATCCGCAGGTATGCGACAGCCAGGGCACCGTCCGTACGGCAAGCACTCCACGAGGGCTGCACCCGGTCGTACCAGATAGGGCGGCGAACCGTGACCAACCATGGTTCACGCGTCCCCCGGCCGCACGTCCACCTGGTCTAGCGCAGCGGGCGGATCGGCCGGGCACAGCCCCTGACAAGACGTGCCCGCTCCTGCCGACGGCCGAAGACCCCCTCTTGAACAGGCTTCATCACGAGCCGTGTGCCCGCCGTTCGATGCGCTCCACCAGGTCGGCCGCCATCGTCTTGATGGTCTCCAGCCCCTGTTGACCCCAGGGATGCGGATCCTGGTCCACCACGCAGATCGTGCCCAGCACCATGCCCGTGTTGTCGATCAGCGGAGCGCCCAGGTAGGAGTGGATCCCAATGGCGTCGACCACGTGGTTCCCGGCAAAGCGTGGGTAGTCGCGGACATCCTCCAGCACCAGAGCCTTGCGCCGCTTGACTACATGCGGGCAGAAACCAATGTCGAAGGCACGAGGCATCACCCGGCCGGGCACGGGATCGTCGAGAAGGGGGGACTCCAGGTTCACGGTCGTGTCGGCGGCCGCGCTGTACAAGCCCGCATAGTACTGACGGCTCTCGTCGACAAGGAAGTTGACCCCCGCGTAACACCCCCCGGTGCGCTGCGCGAGTTCACGCGCGAAGTCATCGAACTCCGGAACGGGCTTGTCCTCGATCCCCAGTTCCCGAAGCCGGCGTGTCCGCGCCTCTGCCTCAGGGTCCTCCGGAGGGAGAAGCAGATGACGCACGGCGATCGCTATCTCCCCTCCGAAGGGAGACTTGTACACCATCTCAGCCATGCGAACTCCTTGAAGTGATCAGATGCTCCACGAGGGAAAGCAGAACCCGAATACCCGAGCTGGACAGGCGGGCATCACACAGGACCACTGGGACCTCGGGCTTGAGGTCCAGCGCCGCCCGCACCTTTTCCGGCTCATAGCGGTGCGCCCCGTCGAACTCATTGACCGCGACGACGAAGTTGATGCCTCGCGCTTCGAAGAAGTCGACCGCCGCGAAACTGTGGTCAAGCCGACGGGTGTCGGCGAGCACTATCGCACCGAGCGCACCAGCGGACATCTCGTCCCACATGAACCAAAAACGCTCCTGACCGGGCGTGCCGAACAGGTAGAGCACGTGGTGGGGGCTGAGGGTGATCCGGCCGAAGTCCATCGCGACCGTGGTGGTGGCCTTGTTCTCCACCCCCTCCAACCTGTCCGTGGCAGCGCTGACCTCGGTCAGCAGTTCTTCCGTGCTCAGCGGCTCGATCTCGCTCACTGCTGCCACGAAGGTGGTCTTGCCCACCCCGAAACCCCCGGCGACCAAAACCTTGATCCCCATCGGAAGGGAGTCGGCGCCGGGTGCCTCAGAGCCGTTTGAGGAGCCCATCCCGCAACGCCTCCAATAGATCTCGATCGGGGGGAGAATATGACCCCGGTGTTCCCACGTCGAAGCGCCGTGTGACGACCGCCCCACGCTCCATCAAGTCGGACAGCAGCACCTTGATCACTGCTGCCGGCATCCGCGTGTGTCCCGCGAGCTCAGCCACCGTGACCGGCGTCCGGCACAGGTCAAGCACATGTCCGTGATCCAATCCGAGGTTGGTCCGCAGCACGGTACCCGTGGCCACCACCATGGTCATCAAGTCGAATTGGCAGGTGGGCCTGGTGCGTCCGTCACTGACGGTGTACGGCCGAACCAGCCGCCCCAGGGCATCGTCGAGCAACGGCCTATGCGGATCGTCCGGGTCATCCGGCATCTCTCACTGCCCCGCCGGCTGACGGGGAGCGGCCCCCAGGTGGCTGCGGACGCTCTTCACCATCATGGTCATCTCGTAGCCCAGCACCGGCACATCCGCCTCGCGTCCGGCCAGCACTGCCAACAGGGCGCCCTGCCCGGCCGCGGAGACAAAAAGCATCGAGCTGCTGAGTTCGGTCACGACCTGCCGCACATCACCGCCGTCATCGAATCGCTTGCCGGCACTGCGCGCCAGAGAGTGGAGCCCGCTGGCGAGGGCCGCCAGATGATCCGCCGCGTCTTTGTCCAGTCCATCCGAGGCCATCACCAGACCGTCCGATGACAACAGCAGTGCACTGCGCGTATGCGGTACGCGGTGCACAAGGCCGCTCAACAGCCAAGAGAGATCTTCACTCACCACAACTGCCCACTTCTCCTCAATGACGTGAAACTGCTAGGGGGCCGGATCCGGTCGGATCTCCCCGCCGAGGGACGAGGAGGTGTCGGTTTCCTGGGAGTCCTCAGCCAGGCGGACGCCGCTCTGAAACGCGGCCATCAGGCCGGGATCGTGATCGTCTTCCTTGGGCGCCACGGCAGTTTGGGGAGACTGCCGCAATTCCGGGGCGAGGTGTTCCTGACGGCGCCGCTGGGGCAGCACGGGGGGAGCATCTCCCTGCGTGGGGGCCGCGACGGGGGCGTGTAGTGGTTCGGCCGCCGGTGCCGGTGCCGGATCCCGAGCGACAGACGTGTCCGGCTCACGTGCCTGCTCCGTCGCGTCGTCGGCGTGTCCATGAGCGGCGGCAGGAGGGAGGTCCGACTGTTGTGGCTGTGATTCCACCACGTCCGGGCCCCGGCCCAGCAGCTCGTGCGGCAGCACCACCACCGCCTGTGTACCGCCGTAGACGTTGCTCTTGAGTTGGACGACGATGCCGTGCCGCCGGGCCAGCACAGAGACCACATACAGGCCGATGCGACCGTCCTGGAGCAGCTCGCCCAAGGCGATGCCCTCAGGGGAGGCGAGCAGGGCATTCATCTGGTCCCGCTCAGTGGAGGTCATGCCCAGACCGCGGTCCTCGACCTCGATCGCCAGCCCGGCGGTGACGTGCTCGGCACGCAGCAGCACCTGGGTCTGGGGGCGGGAGAACACCGTGGCGTTCTCCACCAGCTCCGCCAGTAGGTGAACCACGTCGACGACCGCGTGCCCGCTCACCGTCCCGTCCACCGGAGGCACCATCTTGACCCGCGAGTACTGCTCGATCTCGGCAGCCGCGGAACGCATCACATCGGCCATGCTGACCGGTCGGGTCCACTGACGATAGGAGACCTCGCCGCCGAGCACGGCCAGATTCTCGGCGTATCGCCGGACACGCGTGGCCAGGTGGTCCACATGGAACAAGCCTTTGAGCAGGTCCGGGTTCTCGACCTCGTTCTCCAGGTCGTCCAGCAGCCCGATCTCGCGGTGCACGAGAGACTCCAGCCTTCGGGCCAGATTGGCGAAGACCTCGAAGTGCTGACCGCCACGCTCCCGCGCCCCGTGCTCCACCGCAGTCGCCCCGGCCACGCGCTGAGCGGATGCGATCGGTTGCCCCGGCCGATCCAGCGCATCACCCGTCCGCTCGGACAACGGGCCTGGCTGATGGCGCTGATTTTCTCCCAGCTGTTGGCCAGGCCCCATCTGCCGTCGGAGCGTGGCCAGTTCGGCCTGGCTCCGTGCCGCGAACGAGCTCAACTCGCTATGGCTGCGAGCCACGGCCCGCGCCTTCCCCGCGGCGATGAACGCTGCGCCCGAGAGGATCACGCAGACGAGCAGCAGCGTTCCATTGAGCAGACCCCAGAAGGCGCTCTTGTCGACGTGGCCCACGCCTGCGGTGAACAGGAGAGCAGCGCCGGCGGCTCCGATGATCGCGACCAGCACGGCCGGCAACACCGCCAGAAGCACCATGTGGCGCTCAACTGCCTTGCCACGCCCGCCCATAATGTCAGGAACATGCCATGCCTGAAGCTCGGCGGGCGCTATCTCCTGATGGGCTTGAGCGGGCAACATCAGACGTTCCTGCATCACAGTCCCTGGTTGCGTATCGGCCAGCAGGCTGAAAAGTGTACGGCGCACGTTACCCCCAACGGCACCTCACGTCACGCGTGGTGACGTCATGGGGATTGATTCAACGGTCCTCATGTCCCTGAACTGACCTCAGTGCCGTGGCACACTCCTGGCTGTACGTGCCAGAACGTGCCGATCCATGCCAGAACGAGCGGGCACGAGCAGTGCCGACCACTCGAGGGCAGTGACAGCCCATGGTCGCCGCCATCGCGAGCAGGCTGATCGCCTCCGTGCGGGCGTCGATGCGTGGACGGTTGATCTTCGAATCAGAGTCCACCGACCCCAGGTGCGTACGTAGACTCGCGCAGTGATCACAGCCGTGCGAGCCCGAGCGCTCGTTGACGCCCATCTCGCCCAGATGCAGCCGTCCCCTCCGGAAGAGGGCGTGACCGCTGTAGTGATCCAAGTGAAGGAGCACGGCTTCGCGTGGGAGTACACGTATCAGAGCTCCAGATACGTGCAGACGGGGAGCCTTCGAGACATGTGGATCGGTACGGGGCCCATCGTTGTTGACCGCCGCGACGGCCGCCTGGAAGAACTTGGCGGCAGGCAGTTCGGTGACACGGTCGCTGAGTACCAGCGTGTCTACGACCAAGAGACGTCTACCGGCGGGAAGCCCTGACCCGTGCCCGCTACGTGCCCGACAAGGCAGGAGCAAAGGGGGGAACCACGGGGAACAGGGGTGCCAGTGGTTCGCCCCGGCCTCGGGCGGCAGAAGGGTTTCACTGTGCCGGCGGTGTTGGTGGCGCTCATCGTGCTGGAACGAAAACACCATTGCGTTCAAGCGGCGCCGCCTGTAGGCAAGACGCCGATGACGATCTTCTCTTGTGCTGCGTGCGGCAGGCAGCTCACATCAGAGCTCCAGATGATGGACACGGTTCCGGAGCGTCCGCATTACGACGGCCTACCCGTGGGTGGCGTACGTCGCGCGCCAGCGACGATGCCTCGCGGCTGGTACGCGGTGGACCCCGACCCATCGGGAGCTCCGTTCGTCCCCAGCGACAACCAGGATGAGTGTGTGCCGGCCTACCCGGGCGGCCCTTCGATGAGCGTCGACGGCCTGGAGGCTGTCTCCGGCGGGCCACGTGACACCCTGCTTCTGCACCCTGAGGACATGCCTGGGCTGCTGAAGCTGCCCACCGGCGAAGTCGGCTGCTGTGGTCTTCCTGGTGACCGGGGGCCCAACCGGAAGTGCACCTGCGGACCTGCGATAGGCACCGTGATGTCCGAGTGCTACACGCCGTACGAATTGCACATCGTCCCTGGCGCCGGGACGGGCCGGGGAGTTGGCGTTGACGGCAGCCCCTGACGGCAACCTCCGCACACTGGAGCGGTCGAAGCGCCGGGCGAGGGTTGGGGCGATGGGGAGGACACCAAGTCCAGGTAGCGGGAGGTGATTGGCATTGCGGAAATTGCTGGCGAGCGCTGCTCGATGGGCGGCACCGACTGTTGTCCTCGCCCAGGTCTGTCTCGTCTGGACCGGCGTGTTCAGTTGGGGCGAGGCTGTGGCAGTTGGGCTGATCCTCGAAGTCCTCCTCGCCGGGATCGTCATCATCGAAATCACCGTTGCCAGACGGGCCTTCAAGACCTCCCGACGTCAGGGCGCCGACGGTCAGGAGGCCCTCAGCCAGGCACTTTCCGCAGTCCTCCCCGCACCCGTGGCCAAAGCGATGGGGGCGGAGTTCGGACTCTTCCGGGCCCTTTGGCGCTGGATCCGCCGCAAGCCGGACGCGCCGGAGGCCCACGAGATCCTGACCTACGGCTCCGAAATCAAGCCAATCATGTGGGCGATGGTCTTTCTCGTACCGCTGGAGATCCTCGCCGTCGAATTCCTGGTCCCCTGGCCAGTGGTGCGCTTCATACTGCTGGCTCTCTCCGTGTACGGAACAGTGTGGGTACTCGGGTTCATCGCCGCGCTCTCCGTCCGCCCCCACATCGTCGGCGACGGCAAAGTGGTTCTGCGCTTCGCCCACTTCACCCAGATCACCGTTCCGCTCGAACTCGTGGAGTCGGTGCGTACGACCCGGCACAGCGGCTACCGCAGGGCGGTCCAGATCGCCGACGGCGTACTGGCGATGCCGATCGGCGACTCCACCACCCTCAGCGTCAGGCTGCGCGAGCCGTACCCCGTGGAGCTCAAGCCGGGCAAGCCGACGCAGGAAGTGCGAGAAGTCCGCTTCGCCGCGGACAACACTCGCGAAGCCGTCCGCGTCCTCACACTGGGCATCACCGGCGGCTGATCCACCTGCGCCGAGAGAGCCACGCGCGCTACCAGAGTTGCCACAGAGTCCACATCCCCCAGCCGGAGCCCCCGGCGCATCCTCGCAGGCGGAGGTCCAGGGCCCCGCGTGCACCGAGGGTCCAGGCCCTGCGGATCAGTCGGCGAGCACGGTCGCTGATGTCGAGCCGGGCGGTGGCTGACGGATTGCCTTCGTTGAGCAGACGAGAATTCGGGGGCGATTTGCGCAACGATGCGGAACACTCGGGGGCCGACCGATGAGTTCTGCCGGGTGTACCGGTCCTCACCGGTGTCACCAACCCACTCCAGCCGGCGGCCCTTGGCTGCGAGGCGACTGCGACCAGGAACCCCAGCGAGGTGCTGCCATGTCAGCTGTGATCCAAGAACGACCCGCCGTACAGGCGGGCCGCACACCGATGGTGGTGCGGCTGCTGGTGCTGGCCACGTTCGTGGTGATCCTCAACGAGACCATCATGATCAACGCGATCCCGCGGCTGATGGACTCGTTGCGCGTCACCGAGCAGTCGGCGCAGTGGGTGTCCACCGCGTTCATGCTGACCATGGCCGCTGTGATTCCGGTCACTGGCTGGTTCCTGCAGCGGGTCACCACCCGTCAGGCCTACGCCATAGCGATGGGCGTGTTCCTCGCGGGTACCGCCCTGTCGGCCGTCGCGCCGTCCTTCGAGGTACTGCTGCTGGGCCGGATCGTGCAGGCCGCGGGCACAGCCGTGATGATGCCCTTGCTGATGACCACGTTGATGATCGTGGTGCCCGAGCATGACCGCGGCCGGGTGATGGGCAACGTCACCCTGGCGATCTCGGTGGCTCCCGCGCTCGGACCCGCCGTGTCCGGGCTGATCCTGCAGGTCGGTTCCTGGCGACTGCTGTTCGTGGCTGTCCTGCCGATCGCGGCCCTGGTGACCTTGCTCGGGCTGCGCAAGGTGGAGAACATCGGCGATCCGCAGGTGAGCTCCATCGACTGGCTCAGCGTCGGCGTGGCGGCGCTCGGCTTCGGCGGCCTGGTGTACGGCCTGAGCCTCTTCGGCGACAGCGACGGCAGCGTCGGGCTCGCCATCGGCGTCGTCATCTCCGGGGCCGCGGCCATCGCCGTTTTCGTGATCCGCCAGCTCAAGCTGCAACGCACCGGTGTGCCTCTGATGGACCTGCGCACCCTCGGGCACCGCACCTACAGCCTGTCCTTGGCCCTCATGTCCATCGGGTTCCTCGCGATGCTCGGGGCGATGATCCTGCTACCGCTGTACCTGCAGAACTTGCGCGGACTCAGCCCGCTGGAGACCGGGCTGCTGCTCATGCCGGGCGGTCTGGTCATGGGCCTGCTGGGTCCGACCGTCGGAAAGGCGTTCGACAAGTTCGGCAGTCGCCCGCTGGTGCTGCCCGGCTCGATCGGCATGGTGCTCGCCCTCGGCGGGTTCACGCAGGTCTCGACGACGATGCCGTACTGGCAGGTGCTGGGACTGCACGCGCTGCTGATGGTCAGTCTGGCGGCCACGTTCACCCCGGTCTTCACGCTCGGCATGGGAGCGCTTCCCCCTCACCTGTACTCGCACGGCAGCTCGATGCTGGGGACGTTGCAGCAGGTCGCCGCAGCGTTCGGAACCGCGCTTGTGGTGACCGTGATGTCCGCGCGCGCCAGCCGCCTGGCCGCCGACGGTGTCGCCGCCGTGCCCGCGCAGGTGAGCGGGATGAAGCTGGCCTTCGGGGTCGCGGCCGCCCTCGCCCTGGTGACGATCGTCGTCGCGGCGAAGCTGCCGCACCGGGTCGCGGGGGCCGGCGCCCAGGGCCACGGCAGCGCCGACGCGGGGCCGCCCGCCGACGGACACCCCGGCCAAGGTGAACCTGCCACCGCCAAGGAGGCCTGACGGGCACGCACTCAGGCGCAAAGTGTGTAGCAGGAGGAGGACTTGAGCCAGGCGGCCGTCAAGGCGGCTCACTCCGCTCGCCGTGCGCGCAACACGTGCTGCGGCGCTCGGCAGCCCACGCAGGGATCCGGCGAGACGCATTTGGCGTGCTCAGCCCCCATGCGCTTGAGTATCCAACGTCAAGTCGGCAATGAACACGAGGGGTTGACGTTGATCAAGGCAGCACGGGGGATCGCGGCCGGAGTGGTGCTGATGGCCGTACTGACGGCATGTGGTGGTTCGGACGACGGTCTGGACGCCTTCCGGGGGGACGGCGACAAGCCCCCGGTCACGCTGACGCCGGACATGGTTCGCACCGCCCTTCCCAGCAAGGCGAGCGCCCCCCAGGGCTTCGAGGGCGACGACATCGAGATCGAGGTCGGCGAGGAGGCCGTCGAGACGTGCACCGAATCGACCGAGTCCAACTGCGGCGGGCTCATCGCCATGGGCGGCACCGACTTCGACACGGATGACAGCGGCCGGGGCGACAGCTCCGACTACGACGGTGAGGTCAACTTCGCCATCCTGGCCTTCCAGAGCCCGGACGACGCCAAAGCCACGTACAAGGCCCTGGTCACCGAGGAGCGCGGCGAGGCCGAGGAGGACGGGAAGAAGGCGAAGCCGGTGCAGATCGACGCGGGCGCCGAGGAGACCGAGGCCTTCGAGGACGCCGACGGGGAGACCATGGTCATGATGCGGATCGGGAGCGTGGTCACCGTGGTGAACGGCGACGGCACCTTCGTGGAGAAGCCGAACTACAACGACCTCGCGAAGCTCCAGATCGACCGCCTGAAGAAGACCGCCGAGGGCAGGAACCCCGACGCGTGATCCGGCGAGGCTCCGAAAAGGTTCTGACCCTGCGGGGGCCCAACTTCTGACCCGCGTCAGAGGGTCCACCTCAGAGGGCCGGCGTCAGAGCACCCGCGTCAGAGCGTCGGACACCCCCTCGGAAGTGATCTTCTGAGGGGGTGTCCGACAGCCTGATGGCGTGCCGTGCTCAGCCGTCGGACATGACGCCGTTCACGTCGCACTTTCCGTCGCGGCACGTCTCACCGGCCTGGAGCACCTCGATCACCACGAGCAGGGAGGCCAGGGACTCCCGCGCCTCGGGCACGTTCACCGGTGTGGCGTTGAGGAAGCCGATCGCGGTGTCCAGCCGCTCCCTCAGGAGGTCGACCTCCGCCAGGCAGAGGCACTTGCTGTCCTCCAGCGCCGTCAGCCTCCGGTCGGCCTGGGACAGAGCAGTGCGCGCGGTGGGGATCGCCGGAGGCGTGCTGTCCAGCGAGTCCTCCGCCAGCCGCAGCCGGTCGAGCAGCTGGGCGAGAAGCGGCGCGCAGTTCCTCTTTTCGTCGTCCCTGTCCTTGTCCTTGTCCTTGTCCCTGTCCTTGTCCTTGTCCATGACGACTGCGGCGGACGGGACGGACTTCGTGTCGGCCGAGACTGTGGGGGCCATGAACACGGTGGCGGCGGCCGCCGCCGCGGTGACGGCCACGATGGAGCCGCGGATCTTGGCAGATATCATCTCGTGCTTCTCCTCAATGCGCTCTGATGCGAGATGAGACGAGCCGCTCCGGATGGAGCTCTCGATTCCAAAGAACCCACGCTGACTCAGCGTGCAACCGCGACTACCGCCCGTGTCGCCGATGATGGGGTCCTCACCGCACGAGAACCGCAGGTCAACGGCCCGGAAGGGCCGTTAGGACCAAAGGGCGGCGCTGTCGTGCAGATCGGTGACACGGCGACCGCCCAGGAGGGGCGGCTGAGCGCGTCGGCATACGTCGCATGCGCTCCGGCCGGATCGGACGGAACGGCACCGCGGTCAGGCGCGACGACACCCCCGCAGCGCCGGCCTGAAACCGTTCCGCCGGCCCGCTCTGAACCAGCAGGCCGGCGGCGCGAACAAAGGCATCGTTCCCGCCTCGGGAGACTCGGCAGGCATGAGACCAGCCGCTATTGGCGGTGACGGGGCGTGGCCTGTCGCGGTGGCCGAGTCAAAGTGATCTGTCGGACGAGTTGCTGGAAGCAAGCCAGGCACGCGACGGGCGGCAGGACGGCTGCGGCGACACCCGTGAAGGTCCTGTCGGCCTGAGCCAGGCACAGAATTACCGCGACCGAGGAAAACAGCAGAACAATGAACCAGGAATGGAAAGCCCGGCGCCGGTGCAAGGCGGTTCGCAGGATGGAGAGAGAGGCCGCCATCCAGGGTCCGTACACGAGAAGGGGCCACCAGGGAATCATCCCGCTCTCCGCATCGGACATGATGTTCTGCAGAGGCTCATAGGCCGCCATGCCGCCGAATACGCTGACCATCGCCACAATCACGGCGACGAATGCGACGATGAGGAAGCTGCCGGTCTGCAACCACTTGAGCCGGAGCTTCCGGACTCGAATCTTCCGGTGCGCGGCAGAAGAACGCCGGACGCGCGGCAACTGAGCGGTGATCCGCGTCAGGTTCTCCATCGGGTCGGTGAAGTCACCGCCGGACGGCGCATCGTTGCGAGGCGGTGGCACCGTGGCCGCCGGCTCCGCCGGAACGGCCTCCTGCAAGAGATAGGCGAGCTCCTCGACCGGGTCCCAGTTCGAGTCGGGGGGCACCAGGGCAGGCCCTGAGTGCAGGCCCTCGACAGGGCCGCCGTGCCAGCCGGTCCCCACCCCATAGGTGTACGGGTCGGAATACCAGTCATTCCGCACGAAAGAGGGATCCGCATAGTCGTGATTCATGGAAATCCGCCCCCCGTCACGCGCGGTCAGCGCGGCGGCCAGAGCTTCCCTGACCGTTCCACCGCTGATTGAGTTCCTCCTGGGCCGCCTCCAGCAGTGCGAGGAAATCGCGGAGCAGTGAATCGGTGACCTGGAGTTGAACCCGCGCGCCGTCCCCGTGCAAGGTGCCACGCGCATCGAGCGCCGACTGCGCCACACCGGGCGTGTAAGTGTATTTTCCCGCCACCACATCACGGGCCGCAGGCAGACTGTCCTTCCTCGCGCCGTACTGAGGCAAGCCGTGGAACCCTGCTTTCGTCATATCCCGACTAACGCCGCTCCCTCTCCTCCAGATGCGTGGCAAATGGGTGACGCTGGCACCGGGAAACGCCGAGGCGGGCGTCGTAATTAATACCATCTGCATCTCACTCTGCGTGGCATGAGCCGAGCGGTTGTCCTCCGCTGCCGGCATCGGCGACCACGAAGCGCGGCACACCTTCGGAAGCGGGTGCGGCAGGTTCGCATCCTGCCGGTGACAGCAGCGCGAAGTCCCGGATCGGTGGCGGTCCGGGGCCCTCGGCGGCGTCAGCGGGAGACGGCTACGCGCCGGGGGCTCGGTACGTGATGTGCTCGGCCTTGCGCAAGGCGTCCAGCGTTTCGTCGACCGTCAGGAGAACCGTCGTCTCGAACGAGCTGAGCGCACCGCCTCCCGTGATCGCCAGCGCGACCGCCGCCATGGAGACGTTGTCGGGGGCCTCCCACAAGTTGTAGCCGTCGCGTCTGCCGAAGGCGTACCAGAATCCGTGCAGTTTCCCGCCCACCGACTCGATGTACGTCTGAGCGGCCCGTCTGCGGTCCTCCGGGTGGCTGATGAGCCTGGCCCAGGTCTCCGGCGTGTAGTTGAACCTCGACAGATAGAGCGGCATCGAGTCCCTCTCGTCGGGCATTTCCCTGCAAAATGTCGTGGAATGCCGAACTTAGCCGCTGTGCCCCCGAAGCGGCTGCACCGCTTCTGCGTGTCACGCATCCGCCGCGTTCGACGCGCGGGAGGGCGTCGCCGAGCCCATGCGCGGGCGGCGGACGCCGGTCAGGCGCGGCACTCCGCGCGCATCTGCGCCGCCGCGTGGTGCGCGCCGTCGCGGCCGTCACCGCCCCAGTCCTGACCGCGGTCGACCAGGCGCACCGTCAGCCGCTGACCGTGCACCGGGACTTTCTCGATCACCAGGCCGCTGCCGCGCAGCGACGTCTGGTCGATCTCGAACGTCTTGACCGCGCTGCCCGGATCGTCGGGGTCCTTCAGCACGAAGTACGTGGACGGCCGGCCCGCCACGTCCCGCGCGCGGTCGCTCTCGGGTACGACCACCGCCACGGAGCAGGTCGTGTAGCCGCTGCCCACGTACCAGGACCATGTCGCGGTGTTCCCACGGTCCTTGACCGGGGAACCGGACATCGGGATGGCCGTGAACCGGCCGTCGCAGCCGTCGCCCCGGTGGCCTCCCGCGCGCACGGTGTACCAGCCGTCGTCGCCGTCGCCGTAGCGCCCGTCTTCGTCGTAACGCCCGCCGCCGGTGCAGCCGGGCCCGGCCCAGGCCGTGTAGAAGGAGCCCTTGGTGGAGCGCGGGGGTTTCGGCTTCTGCGGCGGCTTCGGCGTCGGGCGGCTCAGGGAAGGGGACGGCGAGGGCTTCGAACTCGGCGTGTCGGACGGCACGATCCGCTGCGGGGCGCCGCCGAGTTCGTCGAGGTCCTCGTCCGGGCCCGAGGCCTGCGCGCCGGCCGGCTGTGTGTCACCCCCGAAGGGGCCGCACGCCGTGAGGGTCAGGGCCAGAGCCGTCAGGGCGACCGCGCCCGTCATCAGCCGCCTTGCCGCTCGGGGCGACCGGGCCGCCCTCGTCGCCGCGCCGGCGTCGCCGTCTCGCTCGTACGTCATGTCGCACCGAACCCCGTAGACCGACTGATCGGTATGTCAAAACGCGTCCACTATGCACCAGCGCGACCGGGCGCATAAGTGTTAACGCGGGTAAGGCTGCGGCACTACCGGAACTCCTCGGGACACGGCGTACCGCGCGGCAGTCGATAGGGAGCCGCGAGCCGGTAGACGCCCGCGCGCGGTGCGAGCAGTTCGGTCCACTCGTCGCCCTGCGGGTCCTCCTCCGCCTTCAGCAGACAGCCGTGCGGGTTGTCGAAACTCCTCGGCCCGTCCTCCCGCAGCTTCGACGCCTCCGTCTCCTGCGGCCCCGGCACGCTCCTGCCCTCCTCGTCGACGAGGCCGAGCCACGGCGAGTACGGGACACGGATCAGCACACGGCCCGCCGACCGCACACGGATCGTCAGCTTCCCCGCGCCAGCGTGCTCGACCGTCGCCGGCGGGTCCGCGATCGGCATCGGGTCCTTCACCGCGAACAGCTGCCAGTTCGCGTCCCCCCACACCCGGGTCAGATACGGCTGCCCCTTGCTGACCAGCTCCGCCTCGCGCAGCGCACCGCTGGAGTCGGGGCGCCCCTTCGGCAGGACGACGTAGTGCACGGCCCAACGGTCCAGCCAGGCACGGTAGGTGGCCGGGGTGAGGACGTTCTCCTCGTCGTAGAAGAGCGGATTGCGTTTCATGTCCGCCTGGCGGTTCCAGCCGCGCGCGAGGTTGACGTACGGGGCGAGCGCGGACGCCTCGCGGTGGCTGCTCGCCGGGACCACCTCCACCCGGCCGCGCTCCGCGCCCACCTTCTGCAGCCGGTCGACGAGCGGCGCGAGCTCCCGGTTCCACGAAGCCGCCGGAGCGGTGCGGACGATGTCGTCGACGCCCTTGAACCCGATCCAGGCGTTCAGGCCCGCGAACGCGAGCAGGACGGCGTACCACCTGCGCGAGCGCGGCACCGTGTACGGCAGCGCGGCGAGCAGCACCACACCCGCGAACAGCATCGGCAGCCGGGACACGTTCGACCCGATCTGAGAGTCGATCAGCCAGGTCAGCAGCGTGCCGAGCGCGTACACGGCCGCGCCCGTGCGGACCGTGCGCCACTCCTTCGGCACGAGCACGAGGACGAGGGCTCCGAACGCGAACGGCAGCGACGTCGACGCGAGCGACATCGGCTGCGTGCCGGAGAACGGGAACAGCCAGGCGGAGAGCGCCACGACCACGACCGGCGCGAGGCCGACCGCGTACGCGCCCGGGCGGCGGCCGTTCAGGAACAGGGCGGCGGCCACGACACCGAGGAAGAGGCCCGCGACCGGGCTGGCCGCGGTGGCGAGTCCGGCGAGCGGGGCCGCGACGGCCGCCTTCGCCCAGCGGTTGCGCCGCCAGCGGTGCGGCCAGCAGAAGACCGCGCCGACCGCGCCGAGCGCGAACATCATGCCGAGCCCGAACGTGACCCGGCCCGACAGCGCGTTGCACACGAACGCGAACACGCCGGCGAGCGCGCACGCGGCCGGGTTCCGGACGGCCCGCACCCGCACGAGCATCAGGGCCGTCAGGGCGGACGAGACCGTTCCCGCGAGGATCATCGTCGTCCGCACGCCGAGCACGGACATCAGGTACGGCGAGACCACGCTGTACGAGACGGGGTGCATCCCGCCGTACCAGGCGAGGTTGTACGCGGAGTCGGGGTGCCGGCCCACGAACTCCGCCCAGGCGTCCTGGGCGGCGATGTCGCCGCCGCTGTTGGCCACGAAGAAGAACCAGAGCAGGTGCGCGACAGCGGCCAGCGCGGTGGCGAGGGCGACGGGGTGGCCCGCGAGGCGGGCGGCGAGGTGGCGAAGGCGCGACACCGGGGGCCGCTTGCCGTGCCGGTCCTCAGGGGCCTCGTCGCCGTGCACCGCCTGGTGGAGCAGCGTCGGTGAGGCGGACTGTATTCGCGGTCCGCGACGCCGCTGCGGGTCCGCGCCGCTGCCGTCGGGCGTGCACGTGCTGCTGCCGTCCGCCCGTGTCGGCTCAGCGGTGGTCACTGCGGCTCTCCCCGATCTGTCCCTCTGCCTGCCCTGTGTGCCGTCGTCCCCCGGGCCTGCCCTGCCCCGTCATGTGCCGTCCGTACGAGAGGACGCCGTCCCCGCGCCCCCAGTTGCCCGGGGACGCTAACACGTGGGCGCCCCGGTCGCCCGGGACGCCCACGTGTGCCGGATGGCCCGTCGGCCTCAGCCGATACGGGTCAGCCTGGCGCCGAAGCCCGGTTCCACGAGGTCCTGCTGGAGTGCGACGGGCACGCTGACGGTGCCCGCGCCGGATCCGGCGGTGATGCTGCCGACGACCGTGCCCGCCTTCGCCGTGTGCGGCAGCTTCTTGCCGCCGTCGGTCATGCCGAGTTCGACCTTCAGGCCCGACCAGCCGACGACCGTCATGTCCTTGGTGGCCACGACCGGGGTGTAACCGCCGACGCCGTCGTCCACGTGACCGACGACGTCACCCTTCTTGACCACGGTCTTCGCCTTCAGCGCCTCGCGGGTCGCGACCAGCACCTCCTCGCTGACGCGGTTGACCGTCTCGAGGATGGACGGCTTGTGCTGGCCGAGGACCGCGCCGACGATCGTCTGCGTCGTGCCGCCGATGTCCTTGTACGCGGCGAACAGCAGGTTGCCGCCGGCCTTGGTGGTCGATCCGGTCTTGATGCCGATCGCGCCGTTGCGCGGCATCAGCGTGTTGTAGTTGCTGTGCCGCTTTCCTGACGGGTCGTACCACTCCTGCTGACGGGTGATGTCCACCATGGCCTTGTTCTTCACCAGGGCCTGACCCAGCTTCACCTGGTCGGCCGCCGTGGAGACGGTGGTGGCGTCGAGGCCCGAGGGGTCGGTGTACGTCGTGTTCGTCATACCGAGTTCCTTGGCGGTGTCGTTCATCTTCTTGACGAACGCCTCCTCGGAACCGGCGTCCCAGCGGGCGAGCAGCCGGGCGACGTTGTTGGCGGACGGGATCATCACCGCGCTGAGGGCGTCGCGCTCGGAGATCGTGTCGCCCTCCTTGATCGTGTTGAGGGTCGACTCGTCGTTGGTCCGGTCGTAACCGCCCTCCTTCTCGGCCAGCGCGTCCACGGGGATGGACGCGCCGTCCTCGCCCCGCTCGAAGGGGTGGTCGCGCATGATGATGTACGCGGTCATCGTCTTGGTCACGCTGGCGATCGGCACGGGCTTCTCCTCGCCGAACTCGCCGACGACTCCCAGCCCGGACACCGCGATCTGGCCCTGGCCCTCGCCCGGCCACGGGAGCGCGGGCCTGCCACCGTCGAAGGCGACCTCCGCGTCGGCGGTGAGCGCCAGCTCCGGGTCCGGGAGCGGACGGACCATCTGCACGACCGCGAAGACGATCAGCAGGAGCAGGACCAGCGGGGTCCAGATCTTGATGCGCCGCACCACCGTACGGACCGGGGTCTCCGGCGGCGGCGGGGTGTTCGTCAGCTCGGCGAGCAGGTCGAGCGGGGGCAGCGGCGGCATGGGCTGCTGCTTGGTCCGCTCGGCCTCGGTGAGCGAGGCGGGGGGCAGCGGGGCGGCCGCGGCCTGCGGCTTCTGGGGAGCCGCGGCGTGTGCGTCGTCGCGACGCAGGGGCACGAAGGTGCTGGAGCGCCCGGACCCGGCCGCCGGCTCTTTCGCGGAATCGGTCGCCGGCTCCGACGCGGTGGCCGGCTTGGGCACCGGCGGCAGCTTGAGCGCGGTCGTGGGCTGGTCGACGGCAGGGCGGCGCAGCGCCTTGAACGTGGTCGTCGGCTGGTCGACGCCGGGCCGCTCGGCCGGGGCGTCGTCGTCGGCCGCGCCCGCGTCCGTGTCCGTGTCCGTGGCGGCCTTCGCGTTCGACGCCCTGTCGGCCTTCGCGTGCGCGTCCGTGTTCGGCTTGGCGTCCGCGTCCGCGTCCGCGTCCGCGTCCGTGTTCGGCTTGGCGTTCGCGGCCGCGTTCGGCTTCGCGTTCGCGTCGGCGTCGGCGTTCGCAGATGCGGAGGAGTCGGCCTCGGAGCCGTTGCCGACCGCGGCCTCAGCGGAAGCTTTCTCCGCCGGGGACTTGGCGTCGGCCGGGGCCGGGCTCGCGGAGGACTCCGCGTCGTCCGACTTCTCGACCCACGCGGCCACCGCGGCGCGCAGCCGCGCGTCGTTGCCGCCCGGCTCGGCATCGCCGTCGCCCTCGGGCGCCTTGGGAGCCGTCTGAGCCGCGCCGGACGCCTCACGGGCGGGCAGGGTCCGGAAGACCGCCGTCCGCTCGCTCGCCGGCGGCTCGGAGGCCTCGGCGGCATCGCCATCGTCGGAGTCGTCGGAGTCGTCGTCCCTGGCGGACGTACGGGAAGCGCCCGAAGCCTCACCTTCGCCGTCCGCCGGGGCGGTGCCGGTCCGCGAGGCGGCCGCCGTCCCGCGGTCGCCGCCCTCCGCGTCACCCGAGCCCGCGCCACCGCCGGCACCAGCCCCACGGGGCACGTCCTGCTCGGACTGCGAGGCCGCGCGCGCCCCGTCGCCCTGTCCGGACGGCGTACGGGCCGACGCCTCCTCGGCGTCGGCATCCTCAACGGCCGCGTCGCCCGCGTCGTCGGCCTTGTCAACGGTCTCGTCAACGGCGTCCGCCTCGGACCGCGAAGCCGAAGCCGCGCGCGACGCGTCATCGGCGCCCGCGCCCTCCTTGGCAACGGCCCCCTCAGCGGCGTCCGCGCCGTCGCGGACGGCAGCCTCACCGGGACCGTCCGCCTCGGCCGGGGCGGCCCCGGACACGGTGTCCTCCGCCTCGGCGGCCTCCGCCGCCCTTCGCGGGGACAGCGCCCGGAAAACCGTCGTCCGCTCGTCCAGCGGCGGCTCGGCAGCCGGCGCGGACGGCTCGGAAGAGGCCGGGGAACCCTCGCGGAACACAGCGAGCCGCGGGTCGCGTTCGCTCCCCGTCGCCGCCCCCGACGACTTCCGCTGCTCCGACCTGTCGGGGGACTCGCCCGCCACCGTGCCTCCTTCATGAGTCATTGCCATGCGCCATGCGTATCCCGGTGCGTACGCGTACGCGTGTACGGCACCACGAGTGTCACGGCGAGCCCCGAAAATGACGAGCGCCCGCCGTGTCCGAACCATCTACCAGTGTCCTGTGTGAGCGCTTGGCTCCCGTGCTAGACGAGAACGACATACCTATCGGTTCCCTAACAAAGCACCCAGGCGCTCTCGACAGACCAATGTGAGAGGGGTCACCCTGTCATTCATCCACGCGGGGAGGCATGGATGGGCAGGAGCCGCAGAACACTTCCGGAAGAGCTTCTGCTGCTCGCTCTGGACCCGGCCACGGGTACCACAGCGCAGCCGCAGTCGCTCGACCTCGGCCTGGCCGGTGCACAGCTAGTAGAGCTGGCTCTGGCAGGACGGATAGCCCCAGACGGGGATCGTATCGCCGTGGTGATGCCACGGCCGACAGGAGATCCGACTCTGGACTCCGCACTGGAACTGCTGCGCCGACGCGGCAGTCCGGTACGGGCGGTCCACTGGATCGGCGGGCCCCGGCTGGGGCTGCGCCAGGTTTACCTCTCGCATCTGGAGCGATGCGGCATGGTGCATGCCGTGGAGGGCCAGATGTGCGGAGTGCTGCCGACGACTCGCTACCAGGCGACGGAGACGGCGATCAGCCGGGACATCAGGGCCCGGCTGGACAGTGCGATCCGCACCGGTGTACCGCCGGACCCGCGGACCGCGGCGCTCGCCGCACTGGCCCACGCGGTCGGTCTCGGCAAGCACCTGTACCCCGGGAACGAAGGGCGTTCCTCGAGGTCCCGGCTGCGGGACCTCATCCGGCACGATCCGATGGGCGGTCTGGTGGCGCACGCCGTCATGGACGTCCAGAACGGTGTGGCCGCCCAGCCGCGCCGTAGCCAGCCGGCGAGCGGCAGCAGCCGTCAGCCGGGTCCGGTACCGATGCAGCCACGCCGCAGCGGCATGGCCCGCGTCGCCGCGCACTGAGCGCGCTGCCGCACCGCGTACCGCAGCACCACCGCTTTGGGCACACGCACCTCCGCACCACGCCGCACCACGCCGCACCGACGTCCCCATGACCCGGTTCGGGAGCCGCAGAACGCGCGGGGCAGCATCTTTGCTGTCCCGCGTGTTCGCGTGTGTGCCCATTCGGCAGCGCAGCAAGGCCGATTGGTGGCAGTCTGCTGAACAGTAGATACGCAGAGCAACGCGGTCGGAGGTGCAGTTCCCGTGGCGTCCAACGTCAATCCCACTGTCCGAAGGCGCCGATTGGGCCAGGAGCTGCGCCGGCTCCGGGAGCTGAAGGGCATGACGGCCGAGGAGGTCGCGGAGCGCCTGCTCGTGTCCCAGTCCAAGATCAGCAGGCTGGAGAACGGCCGCCGTTCCATCAGCCAGCGCGACGTCCGTGACCTGTGCGGCGTGTACGAGGTCGAGGACCACCGCATCGTCGATTCGCTGATGCAGATGGCCAAGGACTCCCGGCAGCAGGGCTGGTGGCACGCGTTCGGCGACATCCCGTACAGCGTCTACATCGGTCTGGAGACGGACGCGGCGAGCCTTCGGGTGTACGAGCCGCAGGTGGTGCCGGGTCTGTTGCAGACACGTCAGTACGCCGAGGCGCTGATCGCCGGCGCACTGCCGGAGAGCGGGGTCACTGACATCGAGAAGCGGGTCAGCGTCCGGCTGCGCCGCCAGGAGCGCATCAGGGACGCCGAGCACCCGCTGCGCCTGTGGGCGGTCATCGACGAGGCCGCGTTGCGCCGCCGGGTCGGTGACGGACATCTGATGCGTGAGCAGTTGGAGCATCTGGTGGAGCTCTCGCACCAGCCGCACGTCACCGTGCAGGTCCTGCCGTTCGACATGGGCGCGCATCCGGGTATCAACGGGCAGTACGCGATCCTGGAGTTCCCCGACGCCTCGGATTCGAGCGTCGTCTACATCGAGGGCGTCACGAGCGACCTGTATCTGGAGAAGGCCAACGACGTGCAGAAGTACAGCGTCATGTACGAGCACCTGCGGGCCCAGGCACTGAACGTGGAGCAGACGCGGCAGTTCATCGAGAAGATCGCGAAGGACTACGCACGGGAGACCGCGGGAGGCTTCGACGACTGAAAGCGCCGCACGGTACACCACCGGACCGCTGCGATGGAAGAGTCACCTGGAATATGCCATCCAGTCGAGTGAATGCCCATCTCGCGCTCCCGGCACGGCGAGTAGCGTCGATCACGCCAGCAAGAACGTTGGCGCACATCACATCACTTGCCGAAGCGGAGCGATCATGGCAATCATTCAGGGCGCTACGGAGACCTGGACGAAGTCCTCGTACTCCACGGGTAACGGTGCTTGCGTAGAGGTCAAGTCCCCCGTGGCCGACGCGATTTCCGTGCGGGACTCGAAGGTCACGGCGGGCCCGACGATTACCTTCGTGCCGGACTCGTGGAATGCGTTCGTGAACGAAGTGGCGCAGAGCGCGTTCGGTCGCGACTGAGCGCGGCGCCGCGCATCACCGGCGAATTCCAGCCACAGCCCGACAGCACACCGACAGGAGCCCTCTCGACTGGTTCGCCGTCCCGGCCGAGGGGGCTCGGCCTTCTTCTCGGTCCCCAGCGGAGCAGATCGACACAGCGGTCCACCCTTGGAGCGCCGGGACGAAATGAGCGACCAGTTCCGCGCTGTCGAGCCGGCCGCCTCGACAGCGCCGTCGAGCCCTCTGAACACCGGCTCCCCCGGCTCTTGCTGGGTCCGCCTCCAGGAACCACAGCAGAGTGAGCCCGGTGTCCACACCCCTCCACCTGCTTCCCCCAGTCCAATCCGGTCGCCGGGCAACGGCGCCGGCCGCAAGGCGGTCACCATCGCGGCAGCGACCGGCCGGCCGCTGCGGCAGACGCCGCGAGCACAGCCACTCCAGCAACTCCCCGCGTTGTTCTGTGCTCTGCGCGTCGACAACCTCCAGGACCGGTCCGGCGTACGGGCCTTCCCGTGCGTGATGGCCGCGTGGGCCCGTGGCTCCGCCGCCGTGGACGGTGGTCCCGTCGTCCTCGGGGGGCTGGGTGGCGTGGGGCGGTCCGGTCCCGGGGCCGGCGGCCACGGCGGACTGACGCGGTCGGCGACGACCGTGCGGGATGCGGCTCCCGGCGCCGGCCACACCTGGGTGGCGGCGGCCTCAGGCCAGTTCCGGTGTCATCGCTCGGGGATAGCGCGTGAGCCAGCCCGGCGCCGTGGACGTCGGGCTGTGCAGCGCCGGCCCCTGCGTCATCTCCATCGCGAAGTCGTCCGCGATCTGCAGCAGCGTCCCCCGCCCCTCCAGTTCGCACAGCCACGCCGGCGGCAGCGCCGTCTCCCCGTGGAGCGCGCCCAGCAGCGCCCCGCACACCGCGCCCGTCGCCTCCGACGGGCCGTCGTGGTTCACCGCGAGACGCAGGCCGTGGCGGATGTCCTCGCCGACGAGCGCGCAGTACACCGCGATCGCCAGCACCTCCTCCGCGTACCCGTTCTCGCCGAGCGCCGCGACGCGGGTCGGGCTGGGGATGCCCTGGCGCACGGAGCCCAGCGCCTGCTTGAGCGCGTCCGTGACGGGCTGGTGGCCGGGGCGGGCCGCCAGTTGCGCGAGGGCGCGCTGCACCGCGCCGTCCAGGGTCTCGCCGCGGGCGAGCCCGTGCACGATCACGGCGAACGCGCCGGCGGACAGGTACGCGGTCGGGTGCCCGTGGGTCTGCGCCGCGCACTCCACCGCGAGCTGGCAAACGAGCTGCGGCTCCCAGCCCACCAGCAGCCCGAACGGCGCCGACCGCACCAGCGCGCCCGCGTCGCGGGCGGTGGGGTTCTTGGGTGCCTGCAGCGTGCCCATGATCTCGTCGCCGAGACCGGTCAGGCATTCGCGCGAAGGGCCGCGGCGGGCGTAGAGCCATTCCTCGCACGCCAGCCAGCCGTTGTCCTTGCGGCGCTCGTCCGGCCCCCAGTCACGCTGGGTCGCGGCCCATCGCAGGTAGGCGCGGTGCAGGTCGGTCGGCGGATGCCAGGCTCCGGTGTCCCGCCGTACCTGGGCGCGGATCAGACCGTCGACGGAGAACAGGGTCATCTGGGTGGCCGCCGTCACCGTCCCCCGCCGCCCGCCCACCGGTACGAAGTCGACGAGGCCCTCCGGCCCGTGGGCCGCGCGCAGCGCGTCGAGGCCCTCTCCTGCGGCCCCCGCGCCGAGCGCGTCACCGATCGCACCGCCGAGGAGCGCGCCGCGTACCCGGGCACGGAAGTCCTGCTGCTCGGCCCGGCCCCACACGGCCGCGGCTGCTGCACTCACCGTGCCTCCACGACGTCGACGAACACTGCCCGGCGCAGCACTGTAATCGAACGGGAACCGGGTTCCCGGGGACGCGCAGGGGGATCGCGCGGGTATGTGGCATACCTGCCGGAGGTCACTTTTGACGGGGCGGGGCGGGGTGCGAGGAGCCGCCCGAGTCACCGCCGCCCGGATCGGAAGGCCGGGCCCGAGGCCGAGCGGAAGGAGAGGCCGGGAGGACAGGCCGGAGGCCGAGCGGAGGGACAGGCCGGAGGCCGGACCGGAAGGCAGGACCGGAAGGCAGGGCCGCCGCCCGGACCAGGCGGCGGGCCGGGGCGGCAGGTCCGGAAGACCGGGTGAGGGCAGGTCCGGAAGACCGGGTGAGGGCAGGTCCGGAAGACCGGGCCGGGGCGGCAGGTCCTGAACACCGGGCCGGGGCGGCAGATCCCAGGGGCTCCGGCGGGGCGGACCGGGTCCTCCCCCGCCGCGTTCCCGTCCGTCAGTCCGGCAGGAGCGGCAGCAGCTCCGGGAGGTGCCCGTCGGACGCCGCGGCCGCCTCCTGACGCTCCTGCGGCACCTCCCCGTACAGGGTGGTCCGCGGCTTCGCGGGCCGGCCCGCCGCCTCGGCGATCGCGGTGAGGTCGCGCACGGACCGGTACGAGCCGTAACCGGAGCCCGCCATCCGGGAGATGGTCTCTTCCATCAGCGTGCCGCCGAGGTCGTTCGCGCCCGAGCGCAGCATCTCCGCGGCGCCCTCCGTGCCCAGTTTCACCCAGCTTGTCTGGATATTGGTGATGTGCGGGTGCAGCAGGAGCCGGGCCATGGCGGTGACGGCCCGGTTGTCCCGGTCCGTCGGGCCGGGCCGGGCGATCCCCGCGAGGTACACGGGCGCGTTGGTGTGGATGAACGGCAGCGTCACGAACTCCGTGAAACCGCCCGTCTCCTGCTGGACGCGGGCGAGCGTACGGAGGTGGCCGAGCCAGTGCCGGGGCTGGTCGACATGGCCGTACATCATCGTGGAACTCGACCGGATGCCCAGCTCGTGCGCGGTCCGCACGACCTCGATCCAGGTGGCGGCAGGCAGCTTGCCCTTGGTCAGCACCCAGCGGACCTCGTCGTCGAGGATCTCGGCGGCGGTGCCGGGGAGGGAGTCGAGGCCCGCCTCCTTCGCGGCCGTCAGCCATTCCCGTATCGACATGCCCGTCCGGCTGGCCCCGTTGACGACCTCCATGGGCGAGAAGGCGTGCACGTGGATGCCGGGCACGCGCTCCTTCACCGCCCGCGCGATGTCGAAGTACGCCGTGCCCGGCAGGTCCGGGTGGATACCCCCCTGCATGCAGACCTCGACCGCGCCGACGTCCCACGCCTGAGCGGCGCGGTCGGCGACCTGGCTCAGGGAGAGGGTGTACGCGTCGGCGTCCGTACGCCGCTGGGCGAAGGCGCAGAAGCGGCAGCCGGTGTAGCAGACGTTGGTGAAGTTGATGTTCCTGGTGACGATGTACGTCACCTCGTCCCCGACGACGTCCCGGCGCAGCTCGTCGGCGATGCGGGTGAGCGCGTCCAGAGCGGGCCCGTCGGCGTGGAGGAGGGCGAGTGCCTCGTCGTCGGTGAGCTTCGTCGGATCGTCCGCGGCCCGGCTCAGTGCCCGGCGCACATCCGTGTCGATGCGCTGCGGCTCCATGCCGGGCGCCGCGGCCTCGCGCAGCGCGTCCCAGTCCCCGTAGACGTGGTCGAAGTCGTCGCGCCGGTCGTGCGTGCGGCCCTCGGAGTCGATGGTCCGGTGCAGGTCCGTGCGCCCGGCGGCGGTGAACCCGTCGTCGGGCTCCTGCCAGGGCAGGCCGGCGGGGATCGCGTCCTCGCGCGCGAGCCCGGTGCGGGGGTCGGCCAGCGCCTGGACGTGCGGGAACAGCCGGGGGTCGAGCCACGGCTCGCCGCGCCGCACGAACTCCGGGTACACGCAGAGCCGTTCGCGCAGTTCGAAGCCCTCGGCCGCCGACTGCTCGGCCAGCACGTCGATCTGCGGCCAGGGCCGCTCCGGGTTCACGTGGTCAGGGGTCAGCGGGGAGACTCCGCCCCAGTCGTCGATGCCGGCGCGCAGCAGCCTGGCGTACTCGCCGTCGACGAGATTCGGCGGAGCCTGCAGGCAGGCCGACGGACCCATGATGTGCCGGGCGACGGCGACGGTGGCGACGAGCTCGTCCAGCTCGGCGTCGGGCATCCCGCGCATGGCCGTGTCCGGCTTGGCGCGGAAGTTCTGCAGGATGAGCTCCTGGATGCCGTGGTAGGCGCGGGAGACGCGGCGCAGCGCGAACAGCGACTCGGCGCGCTCCTCGTACGTCTCGCCGATGCCGATGAGCAGACCGCTGGTGAACGGCACATTCGACCGGCCGGCGTCCTCCAGGACGCGCAGCCGCACGGCCGGCTCCTTGTCCGGGGAGCCGTGGTGGGGCCCGCCCGGCTCCGACCACAGGCGGGTGGCCGTCGTCTCCAGCATCATGCCCATGGACGGGGCGACGGGCTTGAGCCGCTGGAAGTCGGTCCAGGACATGACCCCGGGGTTGAGGTGGGGCAGCAGCCCGGTCTCCTCCAGGATCCGGATCGACATGGCGCGCACGTACGCGATCGTGTCGTCGTAGCCGTGGGCGTCCAGCCACTCCCGGGCCTCCGGCCAGCGGTCCTCGGGCTTGTCCCCGAGGGTGATCAGCGCCTCCTTGCAGCCGAGTTCGGCCCCGCGCCGGGCGATCTCCAGGACCTCGTCCGGGGACATGAACATTCCGTGGCCTGCGCGGCGGAGCTTGCCGGGGACGGTGGCGAAGGTGCAGTAGTGGCACTTGTCGCGGCACAGGCGGGTGAGCGGGATGAACACGCTCTTCGAGTACGTGATGATCCCGGCGCGCCCGGCGGCTTCGAGCCCCGCGTCCCGCACGCGCCCGGCCGAGGCGGCCAGGTCCTCCAGGTCGCTCCCCCGGGCCTGCAGCAGCACGGCGGCTTCGGCGACGTCGAGGGCCACTCCGTCCCTGGCCCGCTTGAGCGCGCGCCGCATGGCGTTCGCGGTGGGCCGTCCCGCCTCGTGTCCACCCTGGTGATCGGTCATGCTGCGAGCATACGAGCGCGGGCACGCGGGCCGGCCGGGCGGCTGAGTACCAGCGCCTGTGTGACCTGGGGTCATGTGCGGATACGCGCCGGTGCGGGGACGCGTAGCGTCCAGGCCATGATCGACAATCTCGAACGCCGCCGCGTCCCGCTGCTCCGGTGGCTCTGCATCACCCTGGCGGTGGTGATCGGCGTGCCGGTGCTGTTCGTGCTGGGCCTGCTGGTGACGTACTGGGTCCAGAGCGCGACCCCGGAGGACTACCCGCGCGTGGCCCCGCGGGAGATGGCCGACCGTGCGGCCTCGCGCTCGCAGGAGGCGTACGAGGTGGCGGGCTTCGACACGGTGCTCCCTGCGGGCCGGTACAACGGGTTCGGCTCGGACTCGTGTTATCCCGGCGGCCTGGAGGCCATCGCGGACACTCCGGTGGAGAACGCGTACGCGCTGTCCCACAGCTGGCAGCTGGACGACGTCCCGCGCGAGGAGGCGCTTGCGGCCCTGGCCCGGCTGCGCGACCGGCTGGAGGCGGACGGCTGGGACATCACGTCGTACGAGCGGCAACAGGCCTCCGAGGACTGGATCCTGCGCACGGAACGCGGCGACGGCGAGCGCCAGGTCTACGAGTGGATGTCGGAGGGCGGCCGCTTCTCGGGGGGTGTGTACATGGAGTGCGCGTACGACCCGACGGCGGAGGCATCGCCCGGTTCCTCGTACGACGGGTACGAGTCGTACGGTGGCAGCTCGGCGGCGGACGGGCTGGTGGCACCGTCGCTGGGGGCGAGGGCGTGAGGGGCTAGCGAATGCGTATGAACCGGGCAATGGCCGACGTGCTGGCGGGCGTCGACACGACGGGCCTGACCGACGCGGACATCCCGCCGATGTTCCTGGAGGTCGCGAACGAGGGCTGGACGCACGCCTCGAGCGGCGCATACGTACTGTCTGCCCTGGCCGCGACCGGGCCCGAGGGTTCGTACGCGGACATGGTCCAGGAGGAAGTCACCGTGAACGGCCGGGGCATGGTGGACCACGACCTGCCGCCGACAGATTCCGAGCGGATCGCACCGCTGACGCGCCGATGCCTGGCGTATGCCCTGCGTTGCCTGACGTCAGCGTCGGTCGACGGGCCCGCCGTGAAGGCGTACATCAGCATGTCGGAATCCTGGACGGAGGAAGGCATGGTCACGGCGCACGTGACGTTCTGCCGTCCGTACCCGGGACTGCGGCCGTACATCACAGACCCGGAAGACTTCCGGCACGAGGCACTGCTGGAACTGGAGGGCGGAGACGGTGGTCAGGTGTGAGTGAGTTCGTGACGCCCGATCCTCAACTGCTGGTCAACGCCTTCGGCGTCGAGCCGGAGGTGACGGGCGAGACCCAGAGCACTCTGCGCTTCAAGAGCGTCACCGGCGAGGACCTGACGTTCTCCTACGACGACGTCGGGCGGTCCGTGGCATTCTCCTGGCTCTCGGACTCGGGAGAGGTCAGGATGCGTCTCCTCCGGGAAGGGGCACGGCTGCTGCGGGTCGTCGAGGAGGGCGGCAGGACCGGGCTCCTGGTGGAGTTCAGGACAGCGGACACGGTGGGCGAGCTGAGGGTGCAGATCTTTCCTGCGGTGAGTGTCACCGAGAGCCTGCTGCTCGCGTGAGTCACGCGACCGGTTCGTAGGGGTCGAGGCCATTTTTGCGACGGGCATTGATCAAGGAGTGGGCGTGGGTGACGTGGGCGACCCTTTGGAATGCTCACTGGCAGATCTGGAGCGTCGCATCCACGGAGGCGGGGCTGCAGGACGGCCGGAGGACTGGGAACAGATTCGCGAACTGAGCGTGGGAAGAATGCAGTCTGCCCCGCACTCCCAGGAAGTCCGGATCCGATGGGCACATCTGGCATTGGCTGCCATTGCCCACAAGTACGCGACGTCCCTGGAGGATCCGAAGAAGTCGGTGGCCGAGTCGGCTCTTGTCCGCGTCTTCCTGATCAGAGAGTTCGGGGAGAGCGAGGACGACGAGGCGCGGCAGGTCGGCGATCTCTGCGCGCATGTGAAGGCGCATCTGGGTATGACGCGCAACGAAGCGCTGGAGCTGGCTTCGGAGTGGAGGGGTGCTCCGCGCGAGCACGTACTCGGCTTGAGGCGCATCAAGAACATGCTCACGCCGTTGGTGGTGATTCAGGGCCTACTGCATGCGGAGGATCCGATTCAGCAGGACATCGCCGAGTGGTTGGCCTTGATCCCAAGACTCCCGTAGGCCAGGCATGTGGGACCACGCTGCGGCCACGGCGGGGGCATCCCAGTGTGCGACGCCGCCACATCGCGGGCTGCATCCCACGAGGAGCGCGCGGAGGTAACGACCGGGCGCCCTCGGATGGCCGGCAACATGCGGATCTACTCGGTGTCCTTCGGGTGGCGGGGCGACGCATACACCAGGTGCACGGTTCGCCGGGCTTCGTCCACGAGGTAGCGCACCCGGCCTCCTGCCGTGACCTCGAACTCCCACTGGGGGTACTCCCGACCGGCCAACAGTGCCGTCGCCAAGCGGCCGCGCAGCCTGTGCTGGCGGTCGGGGTCCGCCATCGATTGCGGGTCGTTGCGCAGAGACTCGAAACAACGACGGGTGTTCCCTGGCGCTGCCGCACCCAACTCGCCCCACCCCTTGGCCGCCTCATTCGTGGCGAACCGTAAGTGCCACTCCTCGCCGACCGTCGGCGGGGCCACTGCATCACCACGCTTCGGCGTCATGGAGCGACCACCTCACCATGGTCCTCGTCCGGCAGAGGACGCATTGCCTGCGCCGCCTGCTCGGGGTCGGCCAGGATCCGCGCTGTGGCACGCCATTCGACGATCACGCGGTGCAGATTGCTGTGGACGTCCAAGTGGACTGCGTCGTGCGTGGCATCGACGAGTTCCTGCACGAACTCACGCACTTCGTCGCCCGAGAGGTGGCGCACCCAAGGGAAGACTGACGGCAGCGCGAGCCGTATTGCTCTTGCCCCGCCATCGGAACCGATCATCGCCCCTAGGAGGCGCGCCGTGATGTCGGCGGTCTCCTCGCGCTCTCGGTCGTGACGAGCCGTCGTGAGGTACAGATCTTCGCCGTCCCGACGCGTGATGTGCAGACGCTGCGCCTTGTCGAGCGTGTCCGCGACGCGCTTCGAGTTCTTCGACAGCTCGGAAAACGTGACAGTAGGCGTGAGCATGCACAGCAGCATACTTCGGAACGTATTCCGAAGTCAATCGTTCACAAATACTGCGCGTACTCGTCCAGCGCCCGCAGCACCTCCAGGTCGCCCCCCGGCGGCAGTTGCAGCACCACCTCCTCCACCCCCTGGTCCGCGTAGTGCGCCAGCTTGCCCGGGGTGGGGCGGACCGCGTACGGGACCACCTCCAGGGACTTCGGGTCGCGGCCCGCCGCCGTCCACGCGTCGCGCAGTTTCGGGACCGACTCCCCCATCCCGCGGCCGCCGATCGGCATCCAGCCGTCCCCGTACTCCGCGATGTGCGCGAACAGCTTCGGGCCCGCCGCGCCGCCCACCAGCGTGCGCGGGGCGCCGCCCCGCGGCTTGGGGTGGGCGAACGAGGCGCTGACCGAGGCGTGTTCGCCCTCGAACGCGCGCGGCTGCGGTGACCACAGCGCCCGCATCAGGCGCATCCTGTCCCGGACCAGTTCCCGGCGGGTCGACCATTCCACGCCGTGGTCCGCCGCCTCCTCGACGTTCCAGCCGAAGCCGACGCCCAGGGTGAACCGGCCCCCGGACACGTGGTCCAGGGTCGCGATGCGTTTCGCCAGGGCGATGGGGTCGTGCTGCGCCACCAGCGTCACCCCCGTGCCCAGCCGCAGGGTCGACGTCACCGCCGCCGCCTGGGCCAGCGCCACGAAGGGGTCCAGCGTGCGGCCGTACTCCGGCGGGAGGTCGCCGCCCGCGCCGTACGGGGTGGTCCGGGCCACCGGGATGTGAGTGTGCTCGGGGAGGTAGAGCCCGGCGAAGCCGCGCTGTTCGAGTTCGCGGGCCAGCCGCACGGGGGTGATCGTCTCGTCGGTGAGGAAGATCGTGGTTGCGATCCGCATGGGGACAAGGTAGGCCCAAACGGCGCGCCACGTCGTCGTCATGGCCGTGTCATCCGTCGATCTCCTGCCAACCCTCTTCCCTTGCACCGGCGTTCACGGCTCAATACCAGGGTTCGACCGCATCGACGCACCACCGCACCTCTCCTGTCCCTCGACATCCCGGGAGCCGACGGCATGTGCAACGACGACGAACACGCCCTGGGCAGGCGCGGTCTCCTCGTGACCGGAGCCGCCGCCGCCCTTACCTTGGGCACCGTGAGCTTCGCGAACGCGGCACCACCGGGCGGCGACGGGGCGACGGAGGTCGTACGCGGCACGCTGCCCCCCGGCGCGCCCGACTTCGTGTACCTCCCCGTGGAGATCCCGGCGGGCGTCAGCCGGATCCACGTCTCGTACAGCTACGAGAGGCCGCCCCAGCCGGCCGGCACCGCGGGCAACGCCCTCGACATCGGCATCTTCGACGAGCGCGGAACCGCTCTCGGCGGCAAGGGGTTCCGCGGCTGGTCGGGCGGCGCCAGGACGGAGTTCTTCATCCAGGCGGACGACGCGACGCCGGGCTACGTTCCCGGGCCCGTCCGGCCCGGCCTGTGGCACATCGCCCTCGGGCCGTACACCGTCGCGCCGCAGGGTCTGACGTACGAGGTCCACGTCACGCTCACCTACGGGGAGCAGGTCGAGCCACGCCCGGCGGTCCATCCGCCGGAGCGGGCCAAGGGGCGCGGGCGCGCCTGGTACCGGGGCGACTGCCACCTGCACTCGTGGTACTCGGACGGCAGGCGCACTCCCGCCGAGATCGCCGCGCTCGCCCGCGCCGCCGGGCTCGACTTCATCAACTCCTCCGAGCACAACACCCACGCGGCCCATGCCCATTGGGCCGAGGGGGCCGGTGACGACCTGCTGATCCTGCTCGGGGAGGAGGTCACGACGCGCAACGGGCACGTGGTGGCGCTCGGCACCGACCCGGGGACGTTCGTCGACTGGCGCTACCGCGCACGCGACAACCGCTTCGGGCACTACGCCCGCGCGATCCGCCGGGCCGGGGGCCTGGTCGTCCCGGCCCACCCGCACGCCACCTGCATCGGCTGCAACTGGAAGTTCGGCTTCGGCGACGCGGACGCGGTGGAGGTCTGGAACGGGCCCTACACCCCCGACGACGAGGTGTCCCTCGCCGACTGGGACAGCGCGCTGGCCGTCGCCGCGAGCACCGGGAAGCGCTGGACGCCGGCCATGGGCAGCAGCGACGCCCACCGCCACCCCGACCCGATCGGCACTCCGCAGACGGTCGTCCTCGCCGACGACCTGACGCGCGGGGCGATCCTCGAGGGGATCAGGGCCGGGCGCAGCTACGTCGCCGAGAACAAGGACGTGACCGTGGCCTTCTCGGCGGCCGGCGGGCGCGGGCAGCACGCGGGGATCGGCGGTCGGCTGCGCGTGGACGACGACGAGCCGGTGACCGTACGGGTGGAGGTGGCGGGCGTCCCCGGCTGCACGGTCCGCGTCGTCACCGACCAGGGTGTCCTGCACACGGCGCCGGTCCCGGACTCCGGGGCGGGCACGGTGGAGTGGCGTACGACGGCGCAGTACGCCACGTACGTACGCGCCGAGGTGCGGCACGCGCCGGTCGTCCCCGGGCTGCCGGGGCCGCTGGCCGCCTTCACCAACCCGATCTTCCTGGGCGGCTGACCCGGCGCTGCGGCCACGTACGCTCGGGGACAGCTGGGGGACCCGAGACAGAACGTGGAAGGAACGTGATCATGGCCAGCCCCGCCTCCGGGCCGCAGTCCGTCGACCGCGCGCTGGAGATCCTCGACGCCGTCGCCGACGCGCCGGGCCCCGTCGGGGCCAAGGCGCTCGCGCGGCGGCTGGGCTGCTCGCTGTCGACCGTGTACCACCTGCTGGGGCCGCTCATCGCGCGCGGGCATCTGGTCAGGACCGGCGACGGGTACGCACCGGGACCGCGCGTGGCCGTCCTGCACCGGTCGTTCCAGCGGCATCTCGGGCTCGGGCCGCGGCTTGCCGAACTGCTGCCGCGGCTGCGGCGGGCGACCGGCGCGGAGGCGTACGTCACGGCGTACCGGGACGGCCGGATCGTCATGCTCGACAGCACGGTGCCGGTCACGGACAGCAAGCACCCTTTCGTGCCCGGCCCCGAGACGCGGGCGCACGCGACCGCGCACGGCAAGGTGCTGCTGGCCGCGCTGCCGCGGGCGGCGCGTCGGCGGTACCTGGCCGAGTACGGGATGGCCCGGTTCACCGACCGCACGATCACCGGCGCGGAGCGCTTCGAGGCGGAGGTCGAGCGGGTGCGGGGCCGGGGATACGCGGTGTCCGTGGGCGAGGCGGACCCGGCGTACACCTGCCTCGCGGCGGCGCTCGCGGACCAGGGCGCGGACGGTGTGGTGCACGCGCTGTCGTTGTCGTTGCCGACGGCGGACTTCCGGCGTCGGCACGGCGAGCTGCGGGCGGCGCTGGTGCGCACGGCACGGCGGCTGCCGCCCGTCTCTCCGCCCGTCGGCTGACCGTCCGCGGGACCGGTTTCCGACGGCGTCGGAATGCGGGGCCGCCCGAGTGGTGCCGGTCCCCGGCGCGGCCGACCCTGGAGGCATGATCTTCATCGCCGTCAGGTTCACCGTCCGCCCCGAGTTCAGCGACCGCTGGCTCGACATCGTCGACGACTTCACCCGCGCCACCCGCGCCGAGCCCGGGAACCTCTTCTACGACTGGTCGCGCAGCGTGGACGATCCGCACAGGTTCACGCTGCTGGAGGCCTTCGCCGACGCGGAGGCGGGTGCGGCCCACGTCGCGTCCGACCACTTCAAGGCCGGCATGGAGGCGATGGCCACCGCGATCGCGACCAAGCCCGAGATCATCAACGTCGAGGTGCCCGGCCAGGGCTGGAACGAGATGGCCGAGCTGGAGCCCGCCTCCCGCTAGTGCTCCGACCGGGCCCTCGGGTCACTTGCGCCAGAACAGATGGTGCGTCACACCGCTCGGGCTGGGCACGATCTCGAGGTGGAACCGGTCGAGCAGCTCATCGGGCGACTCCCACAGGCGCAGTCCGGACCCGAGCTTCACCGGCGAGACCGCCACGTGCATGGTGTCCACGAGGTCGGCGTCCAGGAACTGCCGGATCGTGGTGACCCCTCCGCCGAGTCGGACGTCCTTGCCCTGCGCCGCCTCACGCGCCAGCTCGAGAACGGTGGCCGGGTCGCCGTCGACGAAGTGGAACGTGGTGTCGGAGAGCGTGAACGAAGGACGCACATGGTGTGTCATGACGAACACCGGGGTGCGGAACGGGGGCTCGTCGCCCCACCAGCCGCGCCACTCATGGTCCTGCCAGGGCCCCCGCTGGGGCCCGAACTTGTTGCGGCCCATGATCTCGGCACCGATGTTGCGTGCGTAGTCCCGCGTGAAGTAGTCGTCGAGGCCCCGGCTCCCCCCGGGATCGGTGCGCATGGGCCAGCTCGCCGTGGCGCCGGCCCATGCGAACAGCCTCCCGGGATCGGCGTGGCCGAACGGACTCTCGAGGCTCTGGTCCTCGCCGGCTCCGATCCCGTCACTCGAGACGTTGAAGTTCTGCACCCTCAAGAGCTGCGTCACGTGTTCCTCCCAGTCGCTGACACCTGTTGCCGACAACGGTGGTGAGACTCTCCGGGCCGGGAGAACTCATCGCCGCGCTCGTGATCGGACGGGAGATCTGACCTGGCGCTTCTCCTGCGGGAACAGCGGTGTCCAGGCAAGCGCGGTGCGCCAGGCGTCGCCGTCGCGCATCCAGTCGTCGATGACCTTCGCCACCGGCTCGGGGCCGATCACGGGGCCCTGCGCGGGCACATGGGCCTGGAAGTGCAGTTCCTCGCGGCCTTCGCGGTACTCGACCTGGTAGCTGAAGTCGTCGTTGAGACACACCTGCATGTAGTGGTGTCCCGCCGGCTCCCTGTCACGCCGTTCGACGATCACGTACGGGTGGGAGAGGTTCATGTCGGCGAGCAGGTCGTGCACCTCGACGCAGGTGGGGTCGTCGACGGCCCTGCCGCCCGCTTCGACGGCACGGATCACAGGCTCGGGCTTCGTCATGCGGGCGACTGTACGGTGCGGGTCCGACAACCGAGGGGCCGCGCCCCGCAGCGGGCCCGGCCCCGCGTCGCCGAAGCGCACCGCGACGGCGAGGCGCCGACACTCGTGCGTCCGCCGGCGGCAGAGTCGGTGCCCGACACCGACCGAAGGAGCACGTCATGAGCAAGGTCGTCGCGGACATCTCCGTCTCCCTGGACGGATTCGTCGCCGGACCGAACGACGGCCCGGACAACCCGCTCGGCGACCGGGGGGAGCGCCTGCACGAGTGGGTGGTCACGCTCGCGAGCTGGCGGGAGATGCACGGTCTCGACGGGGGAGCCACGGGGCCCGACTCCGACCTGGTGGAGGAGGTGGTGCAGCGCGCCGGGGCCTACGTCATGGGCCGGCGGATGTTCGACTGCGGCGAGGGGCCGTGGGGGGAGAAGCCGCCGTTCCGCGCCCCGGTGTTCGTGGTCACGCGCGAGGAGCGCGAGCCGCTGGTGAAGCAGGGCGGGACGACGTTCACCTTCGTCACGGGCGGGGTCGGGGAGGCCGTCGAACGCGCCCGTCGCGCCGCCGGGGACAAGGACGTGGCCGTCGCCGGCGGCGGGCAGCTGATCCGCGGCGTGCTGGCGGCCGGGCTGCTCGACGAGCTCCAGCTCCATCTGGTGCCTGTGCTGCTGGGCGGCGGGGTGCGGCTGTTCGAACCCGCCGCCGACGCAGAGAGGGTCACGGAGACGGTCGAGTTCGAGACGACCCGGGTGATCGACTCACCCTCCGTGACCCATCTGCGGCTGCGGCCCGTGCGGGCCTGAGTGTCAGTCGGCCATCACGAGGGCCGGCGTCTCCTTCGTCAGCACCTCGCCGCGGAAGAACGCCGGGCTGCGGCGCTGCATCACGAGCATCAGCACGACGCCGAGGAGCAGCAGGCCGACGCCGATCACGAACACCGATCCCATGCCGAGGACGGAGGAGCCCGAGCCGTAGGCCGGGTCCCACATGTCGTAGAGGGTCTTGGCGAAGACGGCGGTGAGCATCAGGCCGCCGACGCCGGGGAGCACGCCCTTGACCATCAGGTCTGCCGTCGAGCGCGAGAGCTCCTTGCGGAAGAACCAGACGCAGGCGAAGGCCGTGATCGAGTAGTAGAAGCAGATCATGAGGCCGAGTGCGTAGATGGTGTCGACCAGGACGTTCTCGCTGACGAGGCTCATCACCGTGTAGAAGAGGCCGGTGGCGACGCCTGCCGCGACGGTGGCGAGACCGGGTGTCTTGAAGCGGGGGTGGACCTTCGCGAACGCCTTGGGCATGGCCTCGTACGAGCTCATCGCGAGCGCGGTGCGGGCGACGGGGATGAAGGTCGTCTGGAGGCTCGCCGCGGCGGAGGCGAGGACGGCGACGAAGAGCAGGATGCCGAGGCCCGAGCCCATGATCGGGTCGGCCAGGACCGCGAACACGTTGTCGGAGGTGTCCGGGTTGCCGAGGCCGGTGCCCTTCTCACCGATGCCGGCGTACATCTGCACGGCGATGGCGACCATCAGGTACGAGATGACGATGATCACCATGGCGAGCATGGCCGAGCGGCCGGGGGTGCGGGTGCTCCCGACGCTCTCCTCGTTGATGGACAGGCAGGCGTCCCAGCCCCAGTAGATGAAGATCGACAGGGAGAGTCCGGCGGTGAAGGCGGAGAAGGACTCGACACCGAACGGGTTCATCCACGACAGGGAGAAGTCCAGGGACCCGGCGACGTCGTCCGCCTTGGCGACGGCCATGACCGCGAAGATCGCGATGACGGTGAGCTGGAGGCCGACCAGGGCGTACTGGACCCACTTGGTCGCGGTGATGCCGCGGTAGCTGATCGCCGTGGCGCCGGCGATGAAGGCGAGCGTGGTGAGGATGTGGACGGCCTTGTTGCCGTCGAGCGCGGCGACGCTCTCGCTGCCGGTGATCTCTCCGGCGGTGAGCCAGAAGAAGGACGTGGCCACTCCGGCGAGGTTGGACAGGACGACGACGGTGGCCACCAGCAGGCCCCAGCCGCACATCCAGCCGATCCGCGGGCCGAAGGCCTTCACCGTCCAGGTGAAGGAGGTGCCGCAGTCCGGGACCGCCTTGTTGAGCTCGCGGTAGGCGAAGGCGACGAGGAGCATCGGGAGGAAGCCGGCCAGGAAGATCGCTGGCATCTGGAGGCCGACCTCCCCGACGGTGGGTCCGAGTGTCGAGGTCAGGCAGTAGACGGGGGCCACCGTCGAGACGCCGATGACGGCTCCGCCCATCAGGCCGACGGAGTTTCCGCCGAGGCCTTTCTCGCGGACACCTCCGGCGTCTTCGGGGGCGGCCGCGCCCCGTACTGCATCTCCGGCCTGCGGCCGCGCATCGATCTGGGTCATGAACAGGACGTTAAGTCCTGCGGTTTCCACATTCGGAGGATCGAACTCCGGATCTTTCCTTTTGGATTCCAAGGCGCAACCGGGCAGTCGGTTCATGATTGAAAGATTCTCAGCGGCGAACAGGCGCACATTGCCAGGCCGCTGCCGACCCGCTCCCGATTGCGAGAACCGCAGCCATGCCCGATTTGGCCGGTTTCAAATTTTCCCACGGCGATTTTCGGACACCTTCTCCCGCAGGTTCGGCGGCCGTCCTCACCCCGGCCAGACCACCGCCTGCAGCTCGCTGTACGCATGCAGGGCGTACGACCCGACGTCCCGTCCCACCCCGCTCCGCTTGAAGCCGCCGAACGGCGCCTCCATGTTCCGGCCGACCGTGTTCACCCCGACCCCGCCCGCCCGCAGCTCTCCCGCCACCCGGAACGCACGCGCCACGTCGCCCGACCAGACGTAGTCGATCAGGCCGTAGTCGCTGTCGTTCGCGAGCGCCACGCCCTCCTCCTCGTCGTCGAACGGGACCACGACGACCACCGGCCCGAAGATCTCCTCCCGCACCACACGCATGTCGTTGGTGCAGTCCGCGAACAGCGTCGGCGCGACGTGGAAGCCCCGCTCGAGCGCCGGGCGCTCACCGCCCGCCACCAGCCGCGCCCCCTCCTCGCGGCCCAGCTCCACGTACGCCTCGACCCGATCGCGCTGCGCGGCCGAGATCAGCGGGCCGACCACCGTCGCCGGGTCGGCCGGATCGCCGACCCGCAGCCGCCCGGCGTACGCGGCGAGACCGGCCACCACCCGCTCGTAGACGCCACGCTGCGCGAGCACCCGCGTCGGCGCCGTACAGATCTGGCCGCTGTAGAAGGAGAACGTCGTCCCGATCCCGCGCACGGCGGATTCCACGTCCGCGTCGTCGTAGACGAGCGCGGCCCCCTTGCCGCCGAGCTCCATCAGCTGGCGTTTCATCGTCCGGCCGCACACCTCGGCGATGCGCTGTCCGACCGCCGTCGAGCCGGTGAAGCTCACCATGTCGACGTCCGGCGAGTCGACGGCGGCCTCCCCCGCCGCGGGCGCGGAACCCGTCACGACGTTCACCGTGCCGGGCGGCGCACCGGCCTCCTCAAGGGCCTCGGCCATCCGGTAGACCGACAGCGGGTCCTGCGGGGCGGGCTTCACGACGACCGTGTTGCCCGCCGCCAGCGCGGGCGCGACCTTGCCGGCCGCATTGGCCCACGGGTTGTTGTACGAGGTGATGCAGGTGACGACACCGACCGGGCGGCGCACGGCGACCGCGCCGAACACGCCCGCCCTCCCCATGGGACCCGCCGCGTTGATCTGCGGCGGCACCGCCTGCTCGACCGGTTCCAGCGCGCCCCGTGCGTAACGGCGGAAGCGGGCCGCGCCGACGGCGACCTGCATGCCACGGGCGGTGGCGGTGGTCGCGCCCGTCTCGGCGCGGGCGAGCGCGGTGTGCGCCTCCGCGTCCCGCTGGACGAGGTCCGCGGCCCGGTCCAGGACCGCCGCCCGCTCCTCCGGCTTCGTACGCGACCAGACCGCGAACGCCTCCCGGGCCGCCGCGGCGGCCTCGTGCACCTGGGCGCGGCTCGCCTCGGGCGCGAGCCCGACGACCTCCTCCGTGGCCGGGTCGACCACCTCGTAGTGGCCGAGGTCCGGCTCGACCCACACGCCGCCGATGAACAGTTTCTGCGGCCTCATCGCCTTCTGCGGCCTCATCGCGTCGACACCGTCCCGGTGTCCCGTCCCGCGCGCAGCACGACGCCCGGCACGGCCCCCGTGACCCGGTCGTCCCTGATCGTCTCGACGCCGTTGACCCGGACGGAGACGACGCCGATCGCCCGCGCGTCCAGGCGGGGGCTGTCACCGGGCAGGTCGTGCACCAGCCGCGCGGGGCCGGCGTCGATCCGCTCCGGGTCGAACAGGACCAGGTCCGCGTGCCAGCCCTCCTGGACCCGTCCGCGCTCGCGCAGGCCGAACAGCCGGGCCGGCTCGTCCGTGAGCATCCTGACCGCCTGTTCCAGGCCGACCAGCCGGCGACCGCGCAGGCAGTCCCCGAGGAACCGCGTCGTGTACGGCGCCCCGCACATGCGATCCAGGTGCGCACCCGCGTCGGAGCCGCCGAGCATCACGTCCTCGTGCTGCCACGTCTCGGCCCGCAGCGCCCATGACGCGGGATCGTTGTCCGTGGGCATGGGCCACAGGACCGTCCGCAGCTCGTCCTCGGCGCAGATCTCGACGAGGCACCCGAAGGGGTCCTGGCCTCGCTCGGCGGCGATGTCGCGCACCACCCGTCCGGTCAGCCCCTCGTTCTCCTTCGCGTACGTGTCGCCGATGACGTACCGGCCGAAGTCGGCGAGGCGGCGGAAGACGCCGGCCTCCTTCGCATCCGCGCGGCGCAGCATTTCCGCCCGGACCTCCGGGTCGCGGAGCCTGGCGATCCGCTCGGGGACCGGAAGGGCGAGGATCTCGCCCCAGCCGGGGATCAGGTTGAGCGCGCAGAACGTGCCGAGCGACATGTTCATGGGGGTCAGGATCGGCATGGTGAGGGCGACGATCCGGCCGCCGGCCCGGCGGGCGCGCTCGCTCGGTACCAGCTGGCGCGGCACCCGTTCGGGAACGGCGGCGTCGACGGTGAGGACGTTCCAGTTGAGTGGCCGGCCGGCGGCGGCGCTCATCGCGACGAGCAGGTCGATCTCCTCGTCGGCGAACCGGTCGAGGCAGCCCGCGACGATGGCCTCGAGCTGGGTGCCCTCGTGCTCGCCCACGGCCCTCGACAGGGCGATCAGCTCGTCCGGCCCGGCGTGCCGCGAGGCGACCGGCCGCCCGTCGCCGTCCGAGTGCGTCGACGACTGGGTCGTGGACAGGCCCCACGCGCCCGCGTCCATCGCGTCGTGGAGGAGGCCGGACATCTGCCGGAGCTGCGCGGGCGTGGGCTGCCCGCCGACGGCGTCCGGGCCCATGACGTGGCGGCGCAGGGCACAGTGCCCGACCATGAACCCGGCGTTGACCGCCGTCCGGCCGTCGAGGGCGTCCAGATACTCGCCGAACGTGTGCCAGGTCCAGGGAGCCCCCTCCTCCAGGGCGACCAGCGACATGCCCTCGACCTTGGACATCATGCGCCGCGTGTAGTCGGCGTCCTCGGGCCGGCCGGGGTGCAGCGGGGCGAGGGTGAAGCCGCAGTTGCCGCCCACGACGGTGGTGACGCCGTGGTTGAGGGAGGGCGTGGCGCACGGGTCCCAGAACAGCTGGGCGTCGTAGTGGGTGTGCGGGTCGACGAAACCGGGTGCGAGGACGAGGCCGGTGGCGTCCTCCTCGGTACGGGCGTCCTCGGTCACGCCGCCGGGAGGGGCGATGACGGCGACGCGGCCGTCGCGGATGCCGACGTCGGCAGCGAAGGCGGGGCCGCCGCTGCCGTCGACGACGGTCGCGCGCCGTATGAGGTGGTCGAGCATGGGGCGTCCCTTCGTGTGCGGGTGGGGTGGGGGCGGGCGGGGGCGGGGGGTCGGCGGGGGGGGCGTGGGGGCGCGGCGGGTGCGACCCGGCCGGGGACGTGGGCGCCTCCGTGGCGTGGGCTCGGCGGGTGCGGCCCGGCCCCGGGGGTGGGCGCCCGGGGGGCGTGGGCTTGGTAGGTGCGGCGAGTGCGGTGGCCGGGGACGTGGGCACCTCCGTGGCGTGGTGCGGCCCGGCCGGGGGCGTGGGCGCCTCCGTGGCGTGGGCTCGGCGGGGTACGGCCCGGCCCGGGGGGCACCCCGGGGGCGTGGGCTCGGCGGGGTACGGCCCGGCCCGGGGGGCACCCCGGGGGCGTGGGCTCGGCGGGTGCGGTGGCCGGAGACGTGGGCGCCCCGGGCGCGTCAGCGTGGCGTGGTGCGACCCGGCCGGGGACGTGGGCGCCTCCGTGGCGTGGGCTCGGCGGGGTACGGCCCGGCCGGGGGCGTGGCGGCCGGCCGCGGCCGCGCGCACTCCGGCCGGGCCGGGGACGGGCGGCGGTCCGGGAAGACGCCGCCCGTGCTGGTGAGGGCGGGGCGGGCCGCTGCGCGGGGCTTTCCCCTACCCGCCCCTTCCCGTAACCGGGGGCTCTGCCCCCGGACCCCCGCGCCTCAATCGCCGGCGGGGCTGATTTCGCGGAGCGAAATCCAGCCCGTCCGGCGTTTGAGCACACCGCGCGAAGCGCGGTACGGGGTCTGGGGCGAAGCCCCAGTTCGGGATGGGGTACCTCCCACGCCGACAAGGGCCCGCCCGCCCCACCCCAACCTCAGCCCGCCGACTCCCGCATCCGCCTCGTGCGGTGGATCGGGTCCGTGTCGACGTGAGGGATCACGTGTTCACCGATCAGCCCGATCGTCGTCATCGTGTCCTCGTACGACACCCCGATCGGCAGCCCGAACGCCAACTGGTCCGCCCCGGCCTGCTCCCACCTCTTGCACTGCCGCAGCACCTCCCCCGGGTCGCCGCAGATCATCAGTTCCTCCGCTATCAGCAGCTCGATGATCTCCGCCGTGTACTCGGGCAGCAGCTCGGGCCACCGCGGGATCCCCTCCGGGCGCGGGAAGGTGTCGTGGTAGCGGAAGAGCAGCGACTGGAGGTAGTTCAGCCCGCCGCCGGCCGCTATCTCGACCGCCTTGTCGTGCGTCTCCGCGCAGATCGCCGTCGACGTCACCATCACGTTGTCGTTGACGAACGCGCCGACCGGCTCCGCCTCCTTCACCGCCGTCTTGTACGACTCGACGACCCACTCCATGTCGGAGACCTTCTGCACGCTGAACCCCAGTACGCCGAGGCCCTTGCGGCCCGCCATGGCGTACGAGGACGGGGAGCCGGCCGCGTACCACATGGCCGGGTGGGCCTTCCCGTACGGCTTGGGGAGGACCTTCCGCGGCGGAAGGGACCAGTGCTTGCCCCGGAACCCCGCGTACTCGTCCTGGAGCCACATCCTCGGGAACTCGGCGATCGTCTCTTCCCAGATCTCCTTGGTGTGGTTCATGTCGGTGATGCCCGGCATGAACCCGAGGATCTCGTGCGAGCCGGCACCGCGGCCGGAGCCGAACTCGAAGCGGCCCTTTGACAGGTGGTCGAGCATCGCCACCTTCTCGGCGACCTTCACCGGGTGGTTGACGGGCGCGAGGGGGTTGAAGATCCCCGAGCCCAGGTGGATCCGTTCCGTCGCGTGCGCGAGGTAGCCGAGGAAGACGTCGTTGGCCGACAGGTGGGAGTACTCCTCCAGGAAGTGGTGTTCCGAGGCCCAGGCGTACTTGAAGCCGGACCGGTCCGCCTGGACGACGTACTCGGTCTCCTCCATGAGCGCCTTGTGCTCGGCGAGCGGATCGGTCCCGGCGCGCTTGCCGAGGTATCCCTGTACGAAGATGCCGAATTCCACGGGAGGTCACCGCCCAATCATTCCTGACGTACCGTCAGATCCGTGGCTCCGACTGTTCCACCGCCCCGACGGGAACGCAATACCTGACGATCCGTCAGTCATGGCAGGCGGAGGTGTCACAGCACGCTGACCCCGGCGAGCCATCCCCCGTCGATGACGAACGGCTGGCCCGTGATGTACGAGGAGTCGTCGCCGGTCAGGAAGAGCGCGAGCCGCGCGACCTCCTCCGGCCGCCCGACCCTGCCCAGCGGCACGAGCGTGCGGTACAGCTCCTCGATCGCGCCGGGGTCCGCGCCCTCCGGGTTGCTCATCGGGGTGTCCACCGCGCCCGGGCACACGGCGTTCACCCGGATCCCCCGCCCGGCGAGCTCCAGCGCGGCGACCCGGGTCAGGCCGAGAATGGCGTGCTTGGAGGCGGTGTACGCGCCGACGTACGCCATGCCGGTCAGGGCCGTGTACGAGGCGGTGTTGACGATCGTCCCGCCGCCGGCGGCCTCGATCTCGGGGGCGAGCGTCTTGATCCCGAGGAACGCGCCGACCTGGTTCACCCGGGTGATCAGCTGGAACTCCTCCAGCGGCGTGCCGACCAGCTCGTTGAAGCGCAGGATGCCCGCGTTGTTGACCAGGCCGTCGATGCGCCCGAAGGCGTCCTTGGCGGCGGCGACCGCGGCGGTCCAGTCGTCCTCCCGGCCCACGTCCAGGTGGACGTACAGGGCCCCCAGCTCATCGGCGAGCTTCCCGCCCCGCTCGTCGAGGACGTCGGCGAGGACCACGTGCGCGCCCTCCGCCGCGAAGAGCCGGGCCTCCGCCTCGCCCTGCCCGCGTGCCGCTCCGGTGATGAACACGACGCGTCCGTCCAGCTTGCCCATGCCGAGTCTCCCTGGTCGTTCGAGGGTCATGCGAGGTGAGGGGCCACGTCGGCGGCGAACGCAGCCATCTGGTCCGTGAGTTCGGCCACGCCGCGGCTGCGGAAGCGCACCTGGATCTGGTCCACGCCCAGCACCGCGTAGGCGCGCAGCGCGTCGGCGAGGACCTGCGGCCTGCCGGTGAGGGTCCTGCGGCCGGTGTGCCAGGCCGGTTCGCCGACGTAGAGCGGTTCGGTGAGGGCGCCGATCACGCAGGGCGACTCGATCCCCGCCTTCTCGCGCAGCGCCCTGATGCGGGCGATCCGCGCGGGCAGCCGGTCGCGCGGGTCGCCCTGCGGCAGCCAGCCGTCTCCCTTGAGCGCGGCACGGCGGACGGCGGCCGGCGAGGAGCCGCCGACCCACAGCGGTACGCGCTCCTGGGCGGGCCGGGGCCGCTGCCCCAGATCCTTGAAGCAGTAGCGCTCCCCGGTGAACTCGGGGAACTCCTCCGGGCCGAGCGCCGCCCGCAACGCGTCGATCGTCTCGTCCAGCACGGACCCGCGGTCGTCGAAGCCGACGCCGAGCGCGTCGAACTCCTCGCGCACATGTCCCGCGCCGACGCCGAGGACCAGCCTCCCGCCGGAGAGGTGGTCGAGGGTCGCGTACTGCTTGGCGGTCAGCAAGGGGTGCCGCAGTCCGACGACGGCCACATGGCTCAGGAGGCGGACGCGTTCGGTGACCGCCGCGAGGTGGGAGAGCGTGGCGACGGGGTCGTACCAGACGGTGGACATGGCGTCGGCGAGGCGGCGCGGGATCGCGACGTGGTCGCAGACGGCGATGTACGCGAAGCCGGCGCGGTCGGCGGCGCGCGCGATCTCGACGAGCGCGCCCGGGCCGGCCCCGGCCTCCCAGGGCTCGGCGTACAGGGTGCTCTGGGACTGGACCGGAAGCTGCATCCCGTACGCGACCATGGGGGACTCCTCGAATCTGACGGATCGTCATAAACGACGGCCCGCCCATGGTCTTGCCCCGCGGTCCATCAGGCAAGGGCCCTGCGCCGCCTACCCCAGCAGCGCGTACACCGTGGAGGCCCGGGCCGCGGGACCGTCCGCGTCCTCGGGCGTCATGGTGATGTCGGCGAACGCCATGCGCTTGCCGAGCTTGGTGATCCGTGCGTCGACGAGGACGTCCGCGTCCGTGACGGCGCGCAGGAAGCTGGTGGACTGCTGGACCGTGGTCATGGGGACGAAGCCGCCGCGGGCGGACGACACGGCGATCACGGTCGCGGTGTCGGCGGCGGCCATCAGCGCCTGCCCGGACAGGGCCCCGCCCTCCCGGGCGAGCCGCTCGGACCACGGCAGGCGCAGCACGGCGTGCAGCTCGCCCGCCTCGTGGACGGTCAGCCCGAGGTCGAGCACCCAGGGGGCGAAGTTGTCGGAGAGGATCTTGTCTGCTTCGGCGAGGGAGAGCGTCATGCCCCGATGGTGCCGGGCCGCAACGCGTCACGGTAGCGGCCCTGCCCGCGCGCTGGGGCCTCCCTGATGGATTCGGCCACTCGTGTCGAGCGCGACCGCTGAGTATCGACTGGCCCGCCATGCGAGGGAGGCGCATCATGACGGTGATGCTGGAACGCCCCCGTTCGACTGTCACGTCGACACGACTGGCTTCCAGGCGCCCGGCGAAGGCTGACCAAGGAAAGGCGGCGCGCCCCGTCGTGCGGCCTCAGGTCCGTGCAGCGCGGCTGCCGCACGAAGTCGTGAACGCCCGGGCCACCCCGGCGTTCGGTTCCCGCGAACCTCGCACGGTCCACGACGAGATCCACGATCACCGCCGTCCGTTGTCCGCCATGTCACGGGTTGCGACCGCTCCACGTGCGCGTGAAAGCGCCACCCGGTAGCGTCGAGAAGGTGCGTTCCGCCCAAACCGCTGCGGGCCTGGCCCGGCAGGGCCGCCGCCTACGTCGGCAGAGGAACGAGACCACATGCCAAAGCACAGCATCCACGCGGTGATGGCCGCGACGGCTCTGGCCTGCCTTGCGGCATTCGGCCCCACACCCGGTGGCGCCGCGTCACCAGCCGACCGGGCCGCGGGGCAGCTCAGCCAGGTGGCCCCGTCCCGGTTCGTGCCCGGCCCCTGTCCGAAGCCTCCCGAGCCCATCGAAGCGCTGAGCGGCGCACGGTGCGGCTTCCTCGAGGTTCCCGAGAACCGCTCCCGCCCAGGCGGCCGGACCATCAAGCTGGCCGTGGCGGTCATTCCGGCTGTCACCCCGGCGAAGCCCGCACAGGAACCCGTGGTGTTCATGTCGGGCGGTCCCGGCGGCGACGCGATCGACGACATCCCGTTCCTCGTCGACTCCGGCCTGAACAGGAACCGCGACCTGATCGTGATGACCCAGCGCGGGGACCTCTACGCGCAGCCGAACCTCGCCTGCCCGGAGATCGACCGGTTCAACGCGCGGGCCGTGGGCCTGCGCTATGGCGCGAAGCCGACGGAACAGCTCATGCTGAAGGCGGTGAAGGAGTGCCGGGACCGCCTGACGGCCGACGGCGTCGACCTGAGCGCCTACAACACCACCGAGAACGCCGCTGACTTCGCCGACCTGCGGAAGGCGCTCGATCTCCCCCGGTGGAACGTCTACGGGTACTCCTACGGCAGCGACCTGGCCCTCACATACCTGCGCCTGCACCCCGAGGGAATCCGCGCGGTGGCGATCGACTCGATCACACCTCCCCAGAGCGCGACCCTGCCATGGGGATGGAGCAGCGCCGCTGAGGGGATCAACAACATCTTCGAGGCGTGCGCGGCGCAGCCCGCCTGCAAGGACCGGTACCCGGACCTTCCCCGTACGCTGACGGAGCAGGTGCGCAAGCTGGAGGCCCAGCCCCTGAGGCTGAACGTCGCGCCGCCGGGTGGAGGAGAGCCGGTCGAGGTCGTCCTCGACGGGGGCGGGCTGCTGGACCTGATCGTCGCCTTCCATCCCCGGCCCAAGGACCTCCCGGCGGCGCTCGAGGAACTCAGCAACGGGAACCCGAAGCGCTTCGCGCAGGCCCGCGCGGCCGGTTCGGTCCAGAACGTCGGCGCGTTCGCACATGGCCTGACGGAGTCGGTGGCGTGCAGCGAGTGGGCGCCGGGATACTCCGAACCCGACGTGCTGAAGGCGGGGCGCAAGGCCTTCCCCGGGTGGCCGGACACGGTCCTGGCCCAGGTGCCACAACTTCCCTTCCAATACCCGGCGTGCCGGATCTGGAATGTTCCGGACCGCGCGTCCGTCCAGCGGGTGGCCACGGTCAGCTCGGTGCCGGCGCTCGTCATCTCCGGCACGTTCGACGCGAAGACCGGGGCGAGTTGGGCGCGGGGCGTGGCCCGTGACCTGTCCCGCTCGACCGCCGTGCAGATTCCCGGAATCGGCCACTGGGTCGTCCCGCAGTCGCCTTGCGCGCAACGCGTGCTGGCCTCGTTCCTCGCTCGCCCGACCGCGCCCGACACCAGTTGCGTGGACGATCTCGAGCCCGAACCGTTCACGATCATCCCGAAATGACCGGGAGGGCAAATGGAATTCCACCAAGCGCCCCGTCGCCGGCGCACCGCACGGCGACTCCTGGCCCCGTCGGCCGCCACGGCGACCGGTCTCCTCGTCACCGGCCTGCTCACGGCACCCGCCCAGGCACAGCCCCTCACCGGCACCGGCACCGGAGCGCCGATCGGCACGGTCGCCCGGACGGTGGGCGACGCCAGCTTCGAACCGGGCCCCTGCCCGAAGACGCCGGAACCGATCGAGGAACTGAAGGGGGCCCGCTGCGGAACGCTCACCGTGCCCGAGAACCGCGCCGAACCGAGCAGAAGAACGATCGAACTCGGTGTCGCGATCGTGCCCGCCGCGGCCGACAAACCGAAACCCGATCCCATCGTGTGGCTCGCGGGCGGCCCCGGGGACGACGCGGTCGGCGAGGCGAAGATGGCGATCGACGGCGGTCTGAACCGCGACCGTGACGTGATCCTCATGTCCCAGCGCGGTACGTACTCGGCCGATCCGAATGTTCTCTGCCCCAACATCGACGAGTTCAACGCACAGGCGGTCGGCCTCGTCTACGACGCGCCGTCCACCGAGCGCCTGCACGTCGAGGCCACCAAGGCCTGCCGCGACAAACTGGCGGGCCGCGGGATCGATCTCAGTGCCTACAACGACAGTGAGAGCGCCGCCGACTACGACGACCTGCGCACCGCGCTCGGCATCAAGCAGTGGAACCTGTACGCCATCTCCTACGGCACCCACCTGGCACTGGTCTACATGCGCCTGCACCCCGAGGGGCTCCGCTCGGTGGGCCTCGACGGCATACTGCCGCCCTCCAAGGGCGGATCGGCTCTGACCTGGAGCAGCGCCCGGCAGGGCTTCGACGGCCTGTTCAAGGCCTGCGCGGACCAGCCGGCGTGCAACAAGCGCTATCCGAACCTGCCGGCCACCTTCGACAAGCTCGTCCGCGACCTCGAAGCCAAACCGGTCACGACCAACGTCACGCTCCCCGGCGAGGACAAGCCGGTGAAGGTCGTACTGGACGGCGGAGCCCTGGTGAACTGGATGACCTCCGCGACCCACGTGGCGGAGCAGGTACCCGCCGCCCTCGACGAGCTGGCGAACGGCAAACCGGAGCGGATCGCGAAGCAGTGGGCGGGCGGCAAGCTCAGTCCCCAGGCCGTGGGAAGGGTCGCGCACGGTCTCGTCTACGGCGTCTTCTGCAGCGAGTGGACGCCGTACGAGAGCCAGGAGGAGGCGCTCAAGGGCGGCCAGGAGGCGTTCCCCTCATTCCCCCGCTCGGTGCAGGCCCAGGCTCCCCAGCTCACCTTCCTCCGTCCGGACTGCGCCGTCTGGAACGTCCCCGCGGCGGCGCCCTCGATCCGGGACGTCACGCGCGGCGACATCCCCACCCTCGCCCTGTCGGGCGGGTTCGACGCCCAGACGGGGGCGGACAACGGACCGTACGTCGCCCGTACGCTGAGCAAGGCCAAGGTCGTCACGGTCCCCTACGAGCCGCACGTGGTGTTCGCCACGTCGGAGTGCGCCCAGGAGATCGCCGTCTCGTTCTTCGAGGACCCGGCCGCGCCGAAGACCGAATGCCTGAAGAGACTCGAGCCGCCCAGGTTCGAGATCGTGCGCTGAAACCGGGTCGTTGTCCTGGGCTCCGCCCCGGCCCGTGTGCCTCACATGCCGGTGGGGCTGGATGTCCGGTCCCGCCGGCATGTACGACGCGCCCACCGCTCAGGCCCCGGCCCGCCGGATGGCGTTACGGCCCCGCCCACAACCCGTCCTCCGTCAGGCCCAGCAACTCGATCGCGTTGCCGCGCACGATGCGGTTCACCACGTCCGGGGGGAGGTGGGCCATCTGGGACTCGCCGACCTCCTTCGACTTCGGCCAGGTCGAGTCGGAGTGCGGGTAGTCCGTCTCGTAGAGCACGTTGTCCGCGCCGATCGCGCGCAGGCTTCGCAGGCCGAAGGCGTCGTCGAAGAAGCAGCCGTACACGTGCTCGGCGAACAGCTCCGAGGGCGGCCGGGTGACCTTTTCGGCGACACCTCCCCAGGCGCGGTTCTCCTCCCAGACCACGTCCGCCCGTTCCAGGATGTAGGGGATCCAGCCGATCTGGCCCTCGGCGTACATGACCCGCAGGTTGGGGAAGCGCTCGAACTTGCCGCTCATCAGCCAGTCCACCATCGAGAAGCAGCAGTTGGCGAAGGTGATGGTCGACCCCACGGCCGGCGGGGCGTCCGCCGACGTCGAGGGCATCCTCGAGGACGAGCCGATGTGCATGGCGACGACCGTGCCCGTCTCGTCGCACGCGGCGAGGAACGGGTCCCACGCGTCGGTGTGGATGGACGGCAGCCCGAGGTGCGGGGGTATCTCGGAGAAGGCGACCGCGCGCACGCCGCGTGCCGCGTTGCGCCGGACCTCGTCGGCGGCGAGGCGGGCGTCCCACAGCGGGACGAGGGTGAGCGGGATCAGCCGGCCGCGGGCCTCGGGGCCGCACCACTCCTCCACCATCCAGTCGTTGTACGCCCGCACACACAGCAGGCCGAGCTCCCGGTCGGCCGCCTCGGTGAAGGTCTGGCCGCAGAAGCGGGGGAAGGTCGGGAAGCAGAGCGCGGACTGCACGTGGTTGACGTCCATGTCGGCGAGCCGGTCGGGCACGGAGTACGACCCCGGGCGCATCTGCTCGTAGGTGATGATCTCCAGCCTGATCTCGTCCCTGTCGTACCCGACGGCCGTGTCGAGCCGGGTCAGGGGGCGGTGCAGGTCCTCGTACACCCACCAGTCGCCGATCGGGCCGTCGTCGCCGGGCGCCCCCATGACCGGGGAGAACTTCCCGCCGAGGAAGGTCATGTCCTTCAGCGGGGCCCGGACGACGCGCGGGCCGGTGTCGCGGTACTTCGACGGGAGCCGGTCCCGCCAGACGCTGGGGGGCTCCACCGTGTGGTCGTCCACCGAGATGATCTTCGGGAAGGTCTCCATGAACCCACGGTAGCGCTGATCTGACGAGTCGTCAGCTCCCTGCGGGCCAACCGGGAATCCCCTCTATACACCGTGTGTATAGTGCGCTCACGCACCACGGCAGACCACCGCGGCACACCGCCGCGCGCCGTGACCATCACACAGGGGGAACACCGTCATGCCCGTCAAGACGCACATACGCAGGCCGCGGGTTGTCTCCGCGCTCGCCGCCGCCTCACTCGCGCTCGTTCTCGCCGGCTGCTCGGCGGACGCCACCTCGCCCGCCGACGCCCGCGCGGACGCCCGCGCCGACGGGGCGGCGTTCTCCGGCGACGAGCAGCCCGGCAGCGGCAAGGGCGTCGGAGCGGGGGCCCGGCCGGCCGTGGACTGCGAGAAGGCCAAGTGCATCGCCCTGACCTTCGACGCGGGCCCCGGCAAGGACACCCCGCGGCTGCTCGACATCCTCAAGAAGGAGAAGGTGCCCGCCACCTTCTTCCTTCTCGGCAAGAACCACGTCGTCAGGTACCCGGACGTCGTCCGGCGCCTCGCCGCCGAGGGTCACGAGGTCGCCAACCACACCTGGACGCACCAGCGCCTGGACCGGCTGGACAAGGAGGAGATACGCGATGAACTGGGCCGCACCCAGGACGCCATCGCCGACATCACCGGCACCAAGCCCACCCTGATGCGCCCGCCCCAGGGCCGTACCGACGACGACGTCACCGCCGTCAGCAAGGAACTCGGCCTCTCCCAGGTGCTGTGGAGCGCCACGGCCAAGGACTACTCGACCACCGACTCCGCGCTCATCGAGAAACGCATCCTCGACCAGGCCGGCCGTGACGGAATCATCCTGCTGCACGACATCTACGACGGAACGGTGCCGGCCGTCCCCGGCATCATCGAAAAGCTGAAGGAACGCGGTTACACCTTCGTCACGGTCCCCGAGCTCCTCGCGCCCGCCGAACCGCAGCCAGGAAAGGTCTATCGTCCCTGATCAGGTGTGGGACGAGGTTCACATGGGCAGGCGGGAGACGGAGGTGCCCCGCTGCTGACGGGGCCGCCCCCCACAGGGCAGACTGTCGAGGGCGATTTCCGGCAGTACGGGCAGGGGGCAGCCAATGGACCGTGACAGCGGGCCACGCGTACCGAATCAGCGCGCTCCGCTGCACAGCGGCGCGGACGACGCGGCCCAGCTCCACTTCAGCGTGCTCGGACCGGTCCGGGTCAGGCGGGGCGCCGAGACCCTGCCGCCCGGCTCGCCGCAGCAACGCGCCCTGCTCGCCGCCCTGTTGCTGCGCGACGGCCGGACCGCGACGGCGTCGGAGCTGATCGACGCGATCTGGGGCGAGGAACCGCCCTCGCAGGCGCTCGCCGCCGTTCGCACATACGCCTCACGGCTGCGCAAGTCGCTGTCCGCCGCCGCGCTCGTGAGCGAGTCCGGCGGTTACGCCCTGCGGGTGGGGCGCGACGCGCTCGACCTCGCCGTGGCGCAGGAGCTCGCCGCGGAGGCGGAAAAGGCACGCTCCGCCGGCGACCGCTCCCAGGCCCGGACGCTGATCAACAAGTCGCTCGGCCTGTGGGACGGCGAACCGCTGGCCAACGTCCCCGGGCCGTACGCGGAGAACCAGCGCGCCCGGCTGGAGGAGTGGCGGCTACAACTGCTGGAGACCCGCCTCGATCTGGACCTGGAGCTCGGCTGTCACGCCGAGGCCGTCTCGGAGCTGACCGCGCTCACCGCCGCGCATCCGCTGCGCGAGCGGCTGCGGGAACTGCTGATGCTCGCGCTGTACCGCAGCGGGCGGCAGGCGGAGGCCCTGGCCGTCTACGCCGACACGCGGCGACTGCTCGCCGACGAACTGGGCGTGGACCCGCGGCCCGAGCTGGCCCGCCTCCAGCAGCGCATCCTCCAGGCGGACGCCGAGCTGGCGCGACCGGTCGAGGAGCCGTCACCCGCGCCGCAGGTCACGCGCCCCGCGCAACTTCCCGCCACCGTGCCGGACTTCACCGGCCGGGCCTGTTTCGTACGGGAGCTGGGCGACCAGCTCGCCACCGCCGAGGGCTCGGTGATGGCGGTCTCCGCCCTCGCGGGCATCGGCGGCGTCGGCAAGACGACGCTGGCCGTGCACGTCGCCCACCAGGCGCGCAAGCACTTCCCGGACGGGCAGTTGTACGTGGACCTCCAGGGCGCGGGCAACCGGGCCGCCGAGCCGGAGACCGTGCTCGGCGCGTTCCTGCGCGCCCTCGGCACGGCGGACTCCGCGATCCCGGACACGCTGGACGAGCGGGCCGCGCTGTACCGCTCGACGCTGGACGGGCGCCGAGTGCTCGTCCTGCTGGACAACGCGCGCGACGCGGCCCAGATCCGGCCCCTGCTGCCGGGCACGGCCGGGTGCGCGGCGCTGATCACCAGCCGGGTGCGGATGGTGGACCTCGCGGGCGCGCACCTGGTGGACCTGGACGTGATGTCGCCGGAGGAGGCGCTGCAGCTCTTCACGCGGATCGTGGGCGAGGAACGGGTGCGTGCGGAGCGGGAGGCGGCGCTGGACGTGGTCGCGGCGTGCGGGTTCCTGCCGCTGGCGATCCGTATCGCGGCCTCGCGCCTGGCGTCGCGCCGGACCTGGACCGTCTCGGTCCTGGCGGCCAAACTCGCGGACGAACGCCGCAGACTGGACGAGCTCCAGGCGGGCGACCTGGCGGTGAAGGCGACGTTCGAGCTGGGCTACGGCCAGTTGGAGCCGGCCCAGGCCCGCGCCTTCCGCCTGCTGGGCCTGGCGGACGGCCCGGACATCTCGCTGGCAGCGGCCGCGGCGGTGCTGGACCTCCCCCTCCACGAGACGGAGGACCTGCTGGAGGCCCTGGTCGACACGTCCCTGCTGGAGTCGGCGGCGCCGGGCAGGTACCGCTACCACGACCTGGTCCGCCTCTACGCGCGTGCATGCGCGGAGCGGGACGAACGGCCGCCGTCCGAAGCGGAGGCGGCGCTGTCGCGGCTGCTGGACTTCTATCTGGGGACGGCGGCGCGGGTGTTCGCCATCGAACGTCCCGGCGACCGGCTGGTGGACCATCTGGAGCCGACCGGGGACGCCGGGCTGTCGTTCGCCGACCGGCAGGAGGCCCAGGACTGGCTCTACGCCGAGGCGAACTGCCTGCTGGCCTGCGCGCGCCAGGCATCCGGCGGGACGCACCTCCGGCGGGCGGTGGACCTGCTGTGGGCCGCCCAGAACCTGGCCGAGTCCGGGGCCAACGCCAAGACCTACGAGGCGGCCGCCTTCCTCGCTTTCGAGGCGGCCCGAGCCGCCGGTGACGCGCGCACGGAAGCCCGTGCGAGGACATCGCTCACCAATGTCCACCTGGTCGCGGGCCGTTACACGGAGGCGGACGAGGAGGCCGCTCAGGCGGCCGTGCTGGCGAAGGCCGCGGATGATCCGGCGCCGGTCTACTGGTCGGACAACGACCGCGGCATCATCGCGTTCAACCAGGGACGCCATGCGGAGGCCGAACAGCATCTGCGTCACGCCATGGAGGGCTCCCGCGCCGACGGCAATCTGCCCGGCGAGGCGAGCGCACTGTGCAACCTGTCGCGCGTCCATGTTGTCACCGGCCGGGCCTCCGAAGCCATCACGCTGGCCCGTGAGGGCGTCGCCATATACGAGAGGATCGGCCACAAGCTGCGCCTCGCGAACGCCAGGTTCGCACTCGGCATCGCGCTCACGGCGGCGGGACAGCTCGCTGAGGCGCTGAAGCAACTGACCGAAGCTCTGGGACAGTTCGAGGCGAACCGGCAGCGACTGTGGGAAGGGACGACTCACTTCCGCATCGCCGAGGCCCACCTGTCCGCCTGCCGCCCCGCCGGGGCGGCCCAGCATGCCGAACAGGCTCTGGCCATCGGCTGCATCGGAGGCGACCGCACGCGCGGCAAGGTGCTGCTCACACTCGGCCGGGCGCTGGAGGCTCTCGGCCAGGCGGACCGGGCCCGCGCCTGCTGGCGAGAGGCGCTGGCCCTGCACGAGCAGTCCGGCGCAGCTGAGGCCGATGAGGCCCGGCAACTGCTCACCACTCCACTGAGTGCCGCCTGAAAAGGCCGGGCCAGGGCGTTCATCGAATGTTTATGCTCGTCCGACATGCTCAACGGCAGTCGATCCGTCGCGTCGGGGGGCAGACGGATCACCGGGGCCGAAAGGTCCACCGGCCTTCCGTCCGGCAGCCCTCGGGGGAGTTTCCGGGCGGAGGGCCGAACTCAGTCGCATCGGTCAATCCCATGGGGGACGAAACATGAGCAGCACCGAGAAGAAGAGCGAAGAGATCACCACGATGGGCGACCACCACTCGCCGGTACCGCCGGCCGACGGCGGCATCACCACCATGGGCGACCACCACTCGCCGCTGCCTCCCGCCGACGGTGCGGTGACGACTCTCGGGGACCACCACTCTCCGCTTCCGCCTGCCGACGGCGGCATCACCACCATGGGCGACCACCACTCGCCCGCCCCGCCGCGCGACTGAGCCACATCCGACGGGGAACGGCCGCGGCGGCGCGGAGGGGGAGCCGCCGCGGCCGTGGTGCGTCCGGGCGCGGTCAGTCGGCGTGCCGCGCCCTGAGCTCCGCCTTCAGCACCTTCCCGCTCGCGTTCCGCGGCAGTTCGTCCACGAACTCCACCTGCCGCGGCACCTTGTAGTTCGCCATCTCCCGCCGCGACCAAGCGATCAGGTCGTCCGCCGTGAGCGTCGCGCCGGGGCGGCGGACCGCGTACGCCTTGCCGGCCTCGCCGAGGCGGGCGTCCGGGATGCCGATCACCGCGACGTCCGCGACGTCGGGGTGCAGGCCGAGCAGTTGCTCGATCTCCGCGGGGTAGGCGTTGAAGCCCCCGACGATGAACATGTCCTTGATCCGGTCCGTGACGCGCAGGTTGCCGTCCCCGTCGAGGACGCCCACGTCGCCCGTGTGCAGCCAGCCGTCCGGGGTGATGGTTCGGGACGTCTCGGCCGGGTCCTCGAAGTAGCCCGTCATCACGTTGTGCCCGCGGACGAGGATCTCGCCCGGTTCGCCGGGGGCGGCGAGGACCTTCACCTCCGTGCCGGGGATCGCGCGGCCCGAGGTCGCGGCGATCACCGAAGGGGCGTCACCGCGGCGGCACATGGTGACGATGCCGCTCGCCTCGCAGAGGCCGTAGGCGGTCAGCACGGTGGGCACCCCGAGTTCGCCGCGGAGACGTTCGACGAGGCGCAGGGGCACCACCGCGGCCCCGGTCACCACGAGGCGCAGGGCCGACAGATCGTGCCGGCTCCGGGCGGGATGGTCGAGCAGCGACTGGTGCAGGGCCGGCGGTCCGGGCAGGACCGAGATCCGTTCGGCGGCGATGTTGGCGAGGACCGTGTCCACGGTGAAGACGGGTTGCGGCACCATCGTCGCGCCGCGGGTGAGGCAGGCGATCACGCCCGCCTTGTAGCCGAAGGTGTGGAAGAACGGGTTCACGATCAGGTAGCGGTCGCCCGTGCGCAGACCGGCGAGGTCGCTCCACAGGTCGTAGCAGCGCAGTGTCTGGGCGTGGGTGACGACCGCGCCCTTGGGGCGACCGGTGGTGCCCGACGTGTACAGGATGTCGGACGGGTCGGCACCGGTGACGGTGTCCGCGCGGGCCCGGACCTCGCGGGCCGTGACCGAGTCGCCGCCCGCGAGGAAGTCCTTCCAGGTGCGGTAGCGGGTGTCGTCGGGCGCGCAGTCGGCGAGGACCACGATCTGTCCAAGGTCGGGCAGTTCCCCGCCGGTGCGGCGCAGCGAGGCGACGTACGAGGTGCCGAGGAAGGTCCCGGTGACGAACAGGAGCCGGGCGCGGGAGCGCCGCAGGACGTCGGCTGCCTCGGCGCCCTTGAAGCGGGTGTTGAGGGGGACGAGCACGGCGCCGGCCGTGACCGCGCCGAGCGCGCAGACGATCCAGTCGAGGGAGTTGGGCGCCCAGATCGCGACCCGGTCTCCCTTGGCGACGCCGGAGGCGACGCATGCGGCGGCGGCGCGTTCGACGCGTTGGCCGAGTTCGGCGTAGCTGACGCGGGTGCGGCCGTCGACGACGGCCTCCCGTTGCCCGTACCGCTCGGCCGCGTCCCGCACCAGCCCCGGGACAGAGCCCCACTCCAGGTCGCCGCGTCGCATCGCAAGCCCCTCTCGTTAGCTGACGGTATGTCAGATTAGCTGTACGCTGCCCGGCATGGCGACCCTCAAGGACCGGGCGGCGATAGTCGGCACAGGACAGACCGCCTTCGCGAAACATCTGCCGGAATCCGAGAAGGCCCTGGCCTGCCGGGCGGTGCTCGCCGCACTCGACGACGCCGGCATCGCGCCGTCGGAGGTCGACGCCTTCGCCTCGTACACGATGGAGGAGACGGACGAGGTCGAGCTCGCGAAGGCGATCGGCGCCGGGGACGTCACCTTCCTCTCACGGGTGGGCTTCGGCGGCGGGGGCTCCTGCGCCACCGTCGCGCACCTCGCCGCCGCGATCGCCACCGGACAGGCGACCGTCGGCGTCGCCTGGCGCTCCCGCAAACGCGGCTCGGGCCCGCGCCCCTGGAGGAACACGGCGGTCCAACTTCCCACGCCCGCCCAGTGGACGCGTCCCTTCGGGCTGCTGCGGCCCGCCGACGAGATCGGCATGCTCGCCCGCCGCTACATGCACGAATACGGCGCGACCCGCGACCACTTCTTCAATGTGGCGCTGGCGTGCAGGAACAGGGCCAACCAGAACCCGGCCGCGATCATGTACGACCGGCCGCTGACCCGCGAGATGTACATGACGGCCCGCTGGATCAGCGAACCGCTGTGCCTGTTCGACAACTGCCTGGAGACCGACGGCGCCCTCGCCTGCGTGGTCGTCTCCGCCGAACGGGCCCGCGACTGCCGCAGGCGGCCCGTCTACGTCCACTCGGCCGCCCAGGGCCTGCCCGCCCAGCACCACGGCATGGTCAACTACTGGAACGACGACCCGCTCACCGGCCCGGCCTGGACCGCGGCCCGGCAGCTGTGGAAGCAGGCCGACTTCGGCCCCGAGGACGTCGACGTGGCCCAGATCTACGACGCGTTCACGGCACTCGTCCCGTTGTCCCTGGAGGGCTACGGCTTCTGCGGCAGGGGCGAGGGAGGCGCCTTCACGGAGGGCGGGGCACTGGAGATCGGCGGACGGCTGCCGATCAACACCGGCGGGGGCGGGCTGAGCGAGGCGTACGTGCACGGCTTCAACCTGATCAACGAGGGCGTGCGGCAACTGCGCGGCACGTCGACGGCCCCGGTGGCGGGCGCGGCGACATGCCTGGTCACCGCCGGCGAGGGCGTGCCCACATCGGCCCTTCTGCTGCGTACCTGAGGAGTGGAGATGCTCGTACCGGTGGTCGACGACGACGGCGCCCCCTTCTGGGAGTACGCCGCCCGCGGAGAGCTCCGCGTCCAGTGCTGCGCCCGGCCCGGCTGCGGTGAGCCGCGCTTCCCGCCCCGCCCGTGCTGTCCGCACTGCGGGTCCTTCGACAGCGAGTGGCGCCCCGTGTCGGGCCGCGGGCGCATCTGGTCGTACGTGGTCCCCCACCCGCCGCTGCTGCCCGACTACGCCGCCCAGGCCCCGTACAACGTGGTCGTCGTCGAACTGGCCGACGCTCCCCGCATCCGCCTCGTCGGCAATGTCGTCGCCTCCCCCGACGCCCCGCTGGACTCGCTCGACCCGGCAGGGCTGCGGATCGGGGCGCCGGTGAGGGCGGTGTTCGACCGCACCGGCCTGCCCCGCTGGCTCCTGGAGCGGCCGTGAGCATCCGGGTGGAGACGGACGAGGGCACGGGTGTCGCGCTCGTCACGCTCGACCGGCCGGCCAGGCACAACGCGATCGACCTCGCCATGGCCGGTGAACTGGCCGCCGTCTGGCGGCGGTTCCGCTTCGACGACACGGTGCGCGCGGCGGTGGTGACGGGTGCGGGCACCGCGGCGTTCTGCACGGGCATCGACCGCTCGGCCGAGGTGCCGCAGCCCTCGTCCCCGTACTCGGTGGACGATCCGCTGCTGAGGATCGGCCCCAAGGCCAACGACCTGTGGAAGCCGGTCGTCTCGGCGGTGGAGGGCATGGCCTGCGGAGGCGCGTTCTACCTGCTCGGGGAGAGCGAGTTCGTGGTGGCCTCGCGCGAGGCGACGTTCTTCGATCCGCACACGTCGTACGGGATGGTCAGCGCGTACGAGTCGGCGTACATGGCGCTGCGGATGCCGCCGGGTGAGGTGGCGCGGATGGCGCTGATGGGGACGGCGGAGCGGCTGTCGGCCCGGCGCGCGTACGAGACCGGTCTGGTCTCGGAGCTGACCGAGCCGGGCGGGGCCGTCGCGGCGGCGCTGCGGGCCGCCGCGGTGATCGCCGCGTACCCGCCGGAGGCGGTACAGGGCACCGTGAGGGCGGTGTGGTCGGCGACGGAGTCGGCACGAGCCGGGGCACTCGCCCTTGCCCCGCACCTCGTCGTGCTCGGCAACCTGCCGCCAAAGCGGCAGGCCGCGTTGTTCACGGAGGGGCGGGGCAGGGACGGGCGGGGCAGGGCCGGGTTCACGCTGCGCTGAGGAGGGCCGGTGCGGCCCGTTCCGCCGCGCCGCCGAGGCGCGGCGGCCGGTCCGTCAGCTGCGAGAGGCGCGGGAGACCTCGCACTTGGTGTACTCGGAGCCGTCACCGGTACCGGTGTACGGGGTGGTGAGCACGGCGCTCTCGGAGGCGCCCGCGGCGACGGCGATGGCCGTCTTGGTGGCGGTCGCCGGGACGACGGAGCCGCCGGCGCCACCGACGAACTTCATGGTGACGTCGTAGTCGTAGTCCAGCGCACCGCTGTTGGTGACGGTGATCCTCGCGGTGAGGTTCTTCGTCGCGGTGTCGTACTTGCACTCGTCGATGGTGATGTCACGCGCGGCCTTGTCGGCTCCGGCACCGCCGCCGGGCAGCGAACCGCCGCTGCTGCCGGAGCTGTCGTCGTCGCGGTGGCTGCTGCCGCCGCTGCTGCTGCTGGAGCTGCCGTGGTTGTCGCAGCCGCCGCCACTGGAGCCTCGGGCTCCGGTCAGGGCGACGAGCGCGATCCCGAAGACGGCGAGCGCGCGGACATGACGGATCTTCACGTTTCAACCCCCGTTGAAAGTGTCGGCGTATGGGCTCGGTTGACGAGCGCACGTCACCCTAGCAGCGCTGGAGACCCCTCTCGCGCCGCCCGCCTGCCGCCGCGAGCGTCTCAGCGCTCGTCGCGCTGCCCCGGTGCGGGATACGTGGGCGGGCCCTCGCGCCCGTATCGGTCGTCGGGGTGGAGCCGGTAGGGGCTGTCGCGGTACGGGACGGGCCCGCTGGGGTCGGACCCGTGCGGCCCCCAGTCCTCCTCCTGCGGGGCGTGCCCCTCCTCGTAGAGCTCCTCCCTGCGCGGGCGCCCCCTCATCACCGCGGCCGCGACGAGCAGGAGGATGCCGCCGCCCACCGCGAGCGCGGCGCCGGTGCCGAGGCCCGGCCCGTCACCGCCGATGGCCAGGCTGCCGGCCGCCTGGCCCTGGCGGACCATCCACAGGACGGTGAAGCCGAGCACGACCAGTCCGGCCAGGGCGACGAGCAGGCGGGAGCGCAGCAGCACTCCGACCAGCGCGATCAGCGCGCCGAAGGCGAGCGGCAGCAGGACCGACGTCAGGAGCGGTCCGTCGTTGCCGGTGATGCCGGTGAAGAGGTCCTGGACGCGGTAGTCGCGCCCGAGACGGCCGTCGTACCAGTCACGGAAGGGGCTCCATACGGCGGCCGTCGCTCCGGCGAGGGCGAGGATCGAGCCGATGACGTTGCGGATCATCGCCGGCCTCCTTGGGTCAGCCGCTCCGGTCGTGACCACTCCCGGTCACAACGCTACGCAGGCCGCGGGTACCCCACCTCGCGTGTCGTACGCCTTCCCCCGCGTACGGGACCCGGGCCGTGCGCGGCTGCGGGGCCCGCGCCTACCGCGGGCCGCGGGCCGTGGCCGTGCCCTTCTCCGCGTCGAGCGCATAGACGCAGCGGTCCTTGCTGCACGCGTACACGACACCGTTCTGCGCGACCGGGGAGCCGGTGATCTCGCCGCCCGTGGCGAGCTTCCAGCGCAGCTGCCCCCCGCCGGCGTCGAGGGTGTAGAGCACATGGTCGGCCGAACCGAAGTGCACGCGCCCGTCCGCGACGACCGGTGTGCCGACGACCTCCCCGCCCGCCGCGAACCGCCACAGCGGCGTCCCGGTCACGGCGTCGAGGGTGTAGAGCGCGCTGCCGCTGCCGACGTGGATGTTGCCGGCGGCGACGAGCACGGGCTCGATGGACTGGCGCGACTCGGTCGCGATGCGCCAGCGGTCCTTGCCGGTCGTGGCGTCCAGCGCGTACACGGTGCCCAGGTAGTCGGCGAGGTACACGCCGCCGCCCGTCACGGCGGGACCCGGCGCGAAGGCGGGCGGCGAGAGGAAGACGGCCGGCGCCTCGAAGTGCCAGCGCACCAGGCCGGAGGCGATGTCCACGGCGAGGACCCGCGTGCCGGCGGAGACGTAGACGTAGCCGTCGGGCGCCGGCTGTACGCGCACGGGCACGTTGCCGCAGGACGCGGCGTCGCCCACGGGATAGGACCAGCGCTCGTCGCCGGTGCGGGCCTCCAGAGCGCGCAGGCGGGCGTCCTTCCACACGTAGACGGTGTCACCGAAGATCGCCGGCCCCGCCTCGGGCGTCTCGAAGTCCGTCTGGGCGCCGGTGATCTCCCACAGCTTCTGGCCGTTGGACGCCTCCCATGCCTGCACGCCGCCGCCGCGGGTGCCGGTGAGGACGGTGCCGCGGTCGACCTTGAGGGAGTACACCCAGGCATCGGTCTGGAGCCGCCAGCGCTCGCCGCCGCTCGCGGCGTCGAGCGCGTAGAGCGTCGGCCCGTCGGAGGCGTGGATACGGCCTCCCCCGACGGCCATGGACCAGGCGACGTCGCGGGTCTTGAACTGGCGGCGGCCGGTGCCGACGTCGAGCGCGTGGACCTCGAACGAGGTCACGTACAGCAGATCGTCGGAGACGACCGGCGTCCCCCACACGTCGTTCGACATCCGGAAACGCCACGGGCGCCAGTGCCCGGGGCCGGTCTCCGGCGGGGGCGGGGCAGGGGCGGGCGCCGGCGCGGGGACGGCGCTCGTGGCGGCGTCGGAGCCGTTCAGTCCGCCGGGCGGGCGGATCCAGCCGGTGGCCGGGCCGGCGTCGGCGACCGGGGCGTGTCCGGCGCCGACCGCGCGCAGCCCCGGGCCGATGGGCACGACGGAGCCCGCCAGTCGCACCGGTCCTCCGCCGGAGTGGGCGGGGGCGTGGCCGGTACGGGGGTCGCTCCCGCTCTGCCAGGCGGGCTCCCGGTCGGGAACGGGCGGCACGGAGGGCTGCGGGGGCACGGGGGGTGCGGGCCGGGAGGGCTCGGCGGGGCGCGGCGCGGGGGCGCGGCCGCCGCCGCGGCGGGTCTCGATCATGGCGGTGGCGAGGCCGGGCAGCCACGCGGAGGCGGTGCCGCTGTCGTCGCCGCCGGCGGCGAACAGGTGCGGGGCGAGCTGGGCCTGCAGGTCCTCGGGGGTCGGCCGCTGCCCGGCCTCCATCTGCATGCACGAATCGATGAGGGGGCGGAGCTCGTCCGGCAGGCCCTCCAGGTCGGGCCCCTCGCGCAGCAGCATGAAGACGGTCTCGACGGGGTTGGCGCCGTGGAAGGGCGCGTGGCCGGTGGCGGCGAAGACGAGGGTGGAGCCGAGGGAGAACACGTCGCTGGCGCCGGTGACGCTGCGCGAGTCGCGGGCCTGCTCGGGCGACATGTACGCGGGCGTGCCGACGGCGACATTGGTCATGGTCAGGCGGGTGTTGGAGACGCCGGACGCGATACCGAAGTCGATGACGCGGGGGCCGTCCTCGACGACGAGGACGTTGGACGGCTTGAGGTCGCGGTGGACGAGGCCGGCGCCGTGGATGGACTGGAGGGCCTCCGCGATCCCGGCCGCGAGCCAGCGCACCGCCTGCGCGGGCAGCGGCCCGCACTCGTTGACGATCTCCTCCAGGGAAGGGGCGGGCACGTAGGCGGTGGCGAGCCAGGGCACGGCGGCGCGCGGGTCGGCGTCCACGACGGCGGCCGTGTAGAAGCCGCTGACCGCGCGGGCGGCCTCCACCTCGCGCGTGAAGCGGACGCGGAACAGCTGGTCCTCGGCGAGCTCGGTGCGCACCGTCTTGATCGCGACCCGGCGGCCGGACGCCGACCGGGCGAGATAGACCAGTCCCATGCCGCCGGCGCCGAGCCGGCCCAGCACCTCGAACGGACCGATCCGTCTCGGGTCGTGCTGCGTCAGCTGCTCCATACTTGCGTGCCACCTCCCCGTACGGGCTCCGTCTGAAGGAGCCCGTCATCTCCAGCCCCGTGCAGGGTCTCACCCTCAAGCCCCTCTGCGGTGAGCACCCTGATTCTTCCTGTCCGGGCCGACGGTTGCGAACCCGGGGGCGGATCGGGGTGTCTCACCCGGTTTCGGACACGTCGGGCACCCGGGCCGCACCCTGGTGGGGGACGCGCCGCGGCGCGCGGGGGTTGCCCCCGGGGTGCCGTGGGGGCGCGCAGGCACCGGACCGCGGCGGCTGCGCTTCCGCCCCTGCCCGGGCGTGGCCTCCACCCGGGCGGCGCGGCACGGAATGGTCAGGCGGGGCCTCGTCGGCAGGCCGGGCCGGCCCGGCTGCTAACGCGGCCTCGGGCGTCGGCCCGCAGGCGGCGGCCCGCGGGTGGGTGACCGGCCGGGCCGCCGTCGTCGCCCTCCCCGCACCGGGGGGCGTCCGCGCCTCAGCCACGTGCGCTGCCGCCGCTCCCCGATGCGTCGGGCCGACCGGGCCGCGACGCTGCCTCCGACTCGGGCCCCGGGCCCGGCCGGGGCTCGGGCTCAGCGGGGCCGCCAGGCTCCGACTCGGGCCCCGGGCCCAGCCCAGGCTCCGACTCGGGTCCCGCACCCGGCCGGGACTCGGGCTCAACGGGGCCGCCAGGCTCCGACTCGGGTCCCGCGCCCGGCCCAGGCTCCGACTCGGGTCCCGCACCCGGCCGGGGCCCGGGCTCAACGGGGCCGCCGGCCCCCGCCTGGGGGCGGGCCCCTGTACCCGGCTCGGGTCCGGGCTCCGGCTCCGGGCGCGCCGCCGCACCCGGCCCGGTTGCGGGATCCGGCTCCGGGCGCGCCGCCCCACCCGGCTCACGTCCGGTATCCGGCTCGGCGGCGGGCCCCGGCTCGGGCCGCGCCCCCGCACCCGGTTCTCGAGCCTGTTCCGGGTTCGGGCCCGGCGCACGGCCCCACTCCGCCTCCGGGTTCGGGCCCGGCGCACGGCCCCACTCCGCCTCCGTGTTCGGGCCCGGCGCGCGGCCCCACTCCGCCTCCGGGTGGAGTTCGGGGTCGAGGCGCGGGGCCGGCGACGCGGTCGGCTCCGGGGCGCGGTGGGCCAGGGGGCCCTCCGGGAGTGCGGGCTCCGCCAGGATCCCGAACGTCGCGCCCTGGTCGTCCGCGAGGACCGCGATACGGCCGTAGGGGATGTCGAACGGCGCCGTCCGCACCCGGCCGCCGAGCCGGACGACCGTCGCCGCCGCCGCGTCGCAGTCCTCCACGCAGAAGTAGACGAGGAAGTGGCCGGGCATCTCGGCCGGCAGGGAGTCGTCGATCACGCTGCGCCCGCCCACGGCCGTCCTCTCGCCCGGTTCCGTGCCCGCCGGCGACCACATGCGGAAGTCCGCGGAGGTGATGCCGGGCAGGTCGGTGCCCTGGAAGCCGAGGACCCCCTCGTAGAAGGCGTCGGCCCGCTCCTTGTCCCGCGTGTAGACCTCGGTCCAGCAGAACGAGCCGGGCTCGCCGTGCTTCTCGAAGCCCGTGCGCTCCCCCGCCTGCCACAGACCGAAGACCGCGCCGCCCGGGTCCGCCACGAGGGCGGCCGTGCCCGCCCGCCCCACGCGCAGCGGATCGTTGATCACATGGCCGCCGCCCGCGGCGATGCGGCGCGCGAGCCCGGCGGCGTCCGAGGTGGCCAGGTACACGCCCCATACGGTCGGCATGCGCCCGTCACGCTTGGGCGTGAGGGTGGCGACGAGACGGCCGTCGCTGTAGGCGTCGGCGTACCGGCCGCGCGTGCCGCCGCCGGGGAGGGGGTCCCCGCCGCCCTCCGTGAAGGTCCATCCGAAGAGCTCCCCGTAGAAGCGCTTGCCCGCCTCGACGTCGGGAAGGGACGCGTCCACCCAGCAGGGCGTGCCCTCTGTGAATACGGCCATGGACCGGTCCCTTCCGTGTGGTGCCCGTCACATCAAGCTAACGTCGCGACACCCGGAGCGCGCGGAAGAAAATCGAACATACGCCGCAAAGGCGGACCAGGGCGACCGGTCGTCACGGTCCGCGACGACCCGTCTCGGCGAGTTGTCCACCGAAGTTGTCCACAGGCTGTTGATAACACTATTGCCGTCGCGCGCCCGCACCCCATTTGCAGTCGGCCGAATCGCGCCCCGATCACCCCTCGGTAAGCTGACGGCATGACAGGACAAGTACGCACCGTCGACGGCCGAGTGGCCGGACGACGCGGACAGGCGACGCGGCAGAAGCTGCTCGACTGCCTCAGCGAGATGCTCAGCTCCTCGCCGTACCGGGACGTCAAGGTCATCGACGTGGCCCGGAAGGCGGGCACTTCACCCGCGACGTTCTATCAGTACTTCCCGGACGTGGAGGGCGCCGTCCTCGAGATCGCCGAGGAAATGGCCAAGGAAGGCGCATCGTTGACCGATCTGGTCTCCGGGCGCTCGTGGGTCGGCAAGGCCGGCTGGCAGTCCTCGGAGGAACTGGTCGAGGGCTTCCTCGACTTCTGGCGCCGCAACGACGCGATCCTGCGCGTGGTCGACCTCGGCGCGGCGGAGGGCGACAAGCGGTTCTACAAGATCCGCATGAAGATCCTGAACTCCGTCACCAACTCCCTTACGGAGGCGGTGCAGGAGCTCCAGTCCAAGGGCAAGGTCGACAAGGACGTGAGTCCCGCGGCCATGGCCGGGTCACTCGTGGCGATGCTCGCCGCGGTGGCCTCGCACCAGAAGGGCTTCACCACCTGGGGCGTGAAGCAGGCCGAACTGAAGCCGAACCTTGCGCTGTTGGTGCACCTGGGCATCACCGGGAAGAAGCCGACGAAGTAGCGCCACCCAGCACCACCCGAAGTCCTGTCACGCCGACGGCGGTCACCCACGAGGTGACCGCCGTCGCGCGTTCCGCCCCCGGCCCCCCGCCCACCCGCCGGCCGGTCCCGGCACGAAGAGTCCGGAGGCATCCATCCGGCGGAGTCCGCCTCACCGACCACACATGACGTCTCGTCATTTCGCGGGCGACGACAGGATGCCCGGGCAACTTTCTGATGTACCGTCAGATGCATGCCTTCCCCACCGCGCAAAGTCGCCGTCGTCGGCATATCCCTCTCGGACTGCGGCCGCGTCGACGGCCCCACCCCCTACGCCCTCCACGCCCAGGCCGCGCGGCGCGCGCTCGCCGATTGCGGCCTCGACCGGTCCGTCGTCGACGGCCTGTGCTCGGCCGGTCTCGGCACGCTGGCACCGATCGACGTCGCGGAATACCTGGGCCTGCGCCCGACCTGGGTGGACTCCACGGCGGTCGGCGGCGCGACCTGGGAGGTCATGGCCGCGCACGCGGCCGACGCGATCGCCGCAGGGCACGCGAACGCGGTCCTCCTCGTCTACGGATCGACGGCCCGGGCCGACATCAGGGCGGGCCGACGGACCTCCGACCTCTCCTTCGGGGCACGCGGCCCGCTGCAGTTCGAGGTGCCGTACGGGCACACGCTGGTCGCCAAGTACGCGATGGCCGCCCGCCGCCACATGCACCGGTACGGCACGACCCTGGAGCAGCTCGCCGAGGTCGCCGTCCAGGCCCGTGCGAACGCCGCCGCGAACCCGGACGCCATGTTCCGCGACCCGATCACCGTGGACGACGTGCTGGGCGGACCGGTGATCGCGGACCCGTTCACCAAGCTGCACTGCTGCATCCGCAGCGACGGAGGCTGCGCGGTGCTGCTCGCCGCGGAGGAGTACGTGCCGGACACGGCGAAGGAACCGGTGTGGATCCTCGGCACCGGCGAGCACGTCTCGCACACCACGATGTCGGAGTGGGACGACTTCACCGTCTCGCCGGCCGCGGTGAGCGGCCGGCTCGCCTTCGAGCGGGCCGGGGTGCGGCCCGCCGAGATCGACATCGCCGAGATCTACGACGCCTTCACGTACATGACGCTGGTGACGCTGGAGGACCTGGGCTTCTGCGCGAAGGGCGAGGGCGGCGCGTTCGTGGAGAAGGGCCGGCTGCTGCGGGACGGGGGGCTTCCGGTGAACACGGACGGCGGCGGACTGTCGGCGTGCCACCCCGGAATGCGGGGCCTGTTCCTGCTGGTGGAGGCGGTGCGCCAGCTGCGCGGCGAGGCAGGGGCGCACCAGGTCCGCGGTGCGGAAGGAGCGGCGCCCCGGCTGGCGGTGGCGTCCGGGACCGGGGGCTGGTTCTGCGCGTCGGGGACGGTGGTGCTGGGGCGGTCGTGACGTGTCCCGCCGCGGGTCGCCGGGACCCGTGGACAGGCCCCGCGCCGTGGCGGCGTTGAATGACCCCCATGAGCGACGACCAGACCGCCCGCCAGGAGACGTTCCGGGCCCTCCTGCGCGCCCAGCGCGTGTGGGACGTGCCGTCCCTGCCCTCCTTCGACCCGGACGCGGCACCGGACACACCGCTGGAACTGTTCCACCGCTGGTTCGCCGAGGCCGTCGCGGCCGGGCAGCGCGAACCCCACACGATGACGCTCGCGACCGTGGACGACGAGGGCCGCCCCGATCTGCGGACGCTGATGCTGCACGACGCCGACGCGCGCGGCTGGCACTTCGCCTCGCACTCCACGAGCGCCAAGGGCCGGCAGCTGGCCGCCCGTCCGACGGCCGCGCTCGGCTTCTACTGGGCCGGGCAGGGCCGCCAGGTGAGGGTGCGCGGCACGGTCACCGCGGCCTCGGCGACGGAGGGGCAGGCCGATCTGCACGCCCGCTCGACGGGAGCGCTCGCCGCCGCGCTCACCGGGCGCCAGAGCGAGGTGCTGTCCTCGCAGGCCGAGCTGGCGCGGGCGTCGCAGGCCGCGTGGGAGCGGGCCGAGGCGGAGCCGGACGCGCCCGTGCCGACCTGGACGCTGTACGTCCTTCGGCCGCGCGAGGCCGAGTTCTTCCAGGGGGACGCCCGGCGCAGGCACGTACGGCTGCGGTACCGGCGCACCGAGTACGGCTGGGAGCGGGAGCTGCTCTGGCCGTGACCCTCACGCCGGCCGGAAGACCGGGACCGTGACACCGTCCTCCCCCGTGCGGAACGCCACGACCAGCCGCATCCCGACGGCGAGGTCCGCCGCCGCGCAGGCGACGACCTCGGTCATCATCCGTGGCCCTTCGGCGAGTTCGACGACGGCGGCGGTGTACGGGAGCCGGTCGCCGAACGGCGGCAGGTCGTTGCGGTGGACGACGGACCAGGTGTGGAGCACGGCCCGCCCGCTCGCCCGCTCCCAGACGACGTTCTCGCTCCAGCAGCGCGGGCAGAACTCGCGTGGGTAGTGGTGCGCCCTGCCGCAGTCGTCGCAGCGGCGGATCAGCAGGGTCCCGGCCGCGGCCGCCTCCCAGAAGGGGCGGGTGAAGTCGTCTGCTTCGGGGGTGGCGGTCACGGAAGGAGACCGATCGCGCGGTCGAGGGACCAGGTCTGCCAGGACACGGTGAACAGGGCGACGACGGAGGCGAGCGCCATCATGGCGTTCTGCCCCTGCTCCGCCCAGTCGTGGATCATCAGCACGAGGTAGAGCAGGTTGAGGATCAGCCCGCCGGCGAGGGCGACCGGGGTGAGCAGGCCGCTCACCAGACCCAGCCCGAGGGCGAGTTCGGCGTACACGACGATGTACGCCATCAGCCTGGGGCGCGGGGCGACCACCTTCTCGAAGCCGGTGCGCACGGCCTGCCAGCGGTGCTCCCGGGCGACGCCGGCGGCCCAGGCGATGCCGGTGCCGCGCTCGAACCAGCTCTTCCGGTCCTTGTGGCGCCAGCTCTCCAGCCACCAAAGGCCGAGACCGATACGCAGGACGGCGGCCCATTCGGCGCCGGTCAGCCAGACGGTCCGCATGGCCGGTCCCCTCCCCGAAGTGAAATCTGACGATACGTCAGTTGAGCGGATCGGGCCGCTGCGCGCAAGACCTCCACAGGCGTGACCCATTCGCAACCGAACGAGATCTTGACTGATACCCATCAATAAATCGGAAGATTTACGCTCACCGTTCATGGCCGACGAAATGGGCAGGATCAAGGGCGTCATCGACCTGACGGACGACCGGCCCGTCTACGTCGTCGGCGGCGGCCCCGGTGGACTCGCCGCCGCGGCCGCGCTGCGCAGGCGCGGCGTACGGGCGGTGGTACTGGAGAAGTCCGGCTCCGTCGGCGCCTCCTGGCGCGGCCACTACGACCGCCTGCGCCTGCACACCACCCGCGGACTGTCCTCACTGCCGGGCCTCGCGATGCCGCGCTCGTTCGGGCGCTGGGTCGCGCGCGACGACGTCGTCCGCTACCTGGAGACGTACGCCGAGCACCACGAGCTGGACGTCGTCACGGGGGTCGAGGTGTCCCGCGTCGAGCGGGCGGACGCGGGCTGGCTGCTGCGGGCGAGCGGCGGCCGTGAACTGACCGGCCGCGCGGTCGTGGTGGCCACCGGCTACAACCACACCCCGCACGTGCCCTCCTGGCCGGGCCTGGAGGGGTACGGGGACGGGCTGGTCCACGCCTCGCGGTACCGCGACGCCGCGCCCTACGTCGGCAAGGACGTCCTGGTCGTGGGCGCGGGCAACACCGGCGCGGAGATAGCGGTCGACCTCGCGGCGGGCGGGGCCGCACACGTCCGCCTCGCGATCCGCACGGTCCCGCACATCCTGCCCCGCTCCACGGCCGGCTGGCCCGCCCAGCGCACGGGCATCCTCGTGCGCCGCCTGCCGGCACTGCTGACGGACCCCGCGACCGCGCTGATGTGCCGGCTGGCCCTGCCCGACCTCTCGGAGCACGGTCTGCCGCGCCCGGACACCGGCCTGAAGGCGCGGGCGAGGGCCGGCGCGACCCCGGTCCTGGACATGGGGCTGGTCGACGCGGTGCGTTCCGGCCGGGTCGACGTGGTCGCGGCGGTGGAGTCGTTCGACGACCGCAAGGTGGTCCTCGCGGACGGCACCCGGCTGACCGCGGACGCGGTGATCGCCGCCACGGGCTACCGGCGCGGCCTGGAGGGCATGGTCGGCCATCTCGGCGTACTGGACGCCACCGGCCGCCCGCTGGTGCGCGGCGGACGCTGCCCGTCCGAGGCGCCGGGCCTGTACTTCACGGGCTTCACGAACCCGATCAGCGGGATGCTGCGGGAGCTGGCGAAGGACGCGGATCGGATCGCGCGAGCGGTGGCCCGCACACGCGCGAGGCCGACGGCCTGACCATGGGGACCCGGGACCGGCGGAGGCGTGGCCGTCGACCCGCACGAGGGGCCCTCGGACCGTTCGACGGTCTGCACACGGCGTCGCGGGACGGGACGCCGACGGGCGAGCGCACCCCTCCTCGCGCAGCGGCGGCGAGGGAGCGGACCGGCACTGCTTCCGCACGGGCGGTTCCTGACGCTCAGTCAGTTCGCTAATCTGACTGTGCGTCAGTTATGGGCCGACAGGCCCGCACCGTCGAGCGGGAGCGGGGACCAGCGATGCTCGGATCAACTCACGGCACCCTCACCTCCGACCTCCGCGCGCGCGTCGTCGCCTGCGGCGAGCAGACCGGGGACGCCGTCCACGAAACCGCCGCCGTCACCGCGGCGGCAGGCGGGACGGACGTCAGCGGACGGCCGCTGTACGCGCCCGTGCCCGACCTCGACCGGTTCTTCCGGCCCGCGTCCGTCGCCGTCGTCGGCGCGTCCGACGCCGAGGGCCGCCCGAACGCCGGCATCACCCGCCGGCTCGTCGCATGGGCCGAGCGCGCCGGGGCACGGCTGCACCCCGTCCACCCCTCGCGCGCGTCCGTCTTCGGGCGCCCCTGCGTGCGCTCCGTACGGGATCTGCCCGCACCGGTCGACCTGGCCGTCCTCCTGGTCGCCGACCCGCTGCCCGTGGTCGAGGAGCTGGCCGAGGCCAAGGCGCGCTTCGCCGTGGCCTTCGCGTCCGGATACGCCGAGACCGGCCCGGAGGGCGCGGCCGCCCAGGAGCGGCTCGCCCGGGCAGCCGAGGAAGCCGGCGTCCGGCTGCTCGGACCCAACACCAACCTCAACGCCTTCGAGCACTTCCGCGACGACCTGGAAGGACCGGCCGTCGCGCTGATCACCCAGTCCGGGCACCAGGGCCGGCCCCTGTTCGCCCTCCAGGAAATCGGCGTACGCCTCTCCCACTGGGCGCCCACCGGAAACGAGGCGGACCTGGAGTGCGCGGACTTCCTCTCGTACTTCGCCGAGCAGCCGGAGGTCGGGGCCATCGCGTGCTACCTGGAGGGGCTGAAGGACGGGCGTTCCTTCCTGCTCGCCGCCGACCGCGCCGCGCGCCGCGGGGTGCCGGTCGTCGCGGTCAAGGTGGGCCGCACCGAGGCGGGCGCGCGCACGGCCGCCTCGCACACCGGCAAGCTCACCGGGACGGACGCGGTGGTGGACGCGGCGATGCGCCAGTACGGCGTGATCCGGGTCGACGGACTCGACGAACTCCAGGACACCGCCGCCCTGCTGGCGCGTGCCCGCACCCCGGTCGCCGACGGGGTCGCCGTGTACGCGATATCCGGCGGCACGGGCGCGCACTTCGCGGATCTGGCGACGGCCGCGGGCCTGCGCATCCCGCGGCTGTCCGAGGCCCGGCAGGCCGAGCTGCACCGGTGGATACCGCCGTATCTGAACGTGGCGAACCCGGTCGACAACGGCGGCCACCCCGTCGGCGACGAACGGGGCCGGAAGATCATCGACGCGCTTCTCGCCGACCCCGCGATCGGGGTGCTGATCTGTCCGATCACCGGCCCGTTCCCTCCGATGAGCGACCGGCTCGCGCAGGACCTGGCGGACGCCGCGGAGACCACGGACAAGCTGGTGTGCGTGGTGTGGGGGTCGCCGGTCGGCACCGAGGAGGCGTACCGGTCGACCCTGCTCGGGTCCTCGCGCGTCGCGACGTTCCGCACGTTCGCCAACTGCATCACGGCCGTACGGGCCCACCTGGCGCACCACCGCTTCACCGCCGGGTACGTCTCGCCGTTCGACGAGGCGCCGCGCACCCCGTCCCCGTCGTTCCGCAAGGCCCAGGCACTGATGCGGCCGGGCGAGCAGCTGAGCGAGCACGCGGCCAAGCAGCTGCTGCGGGCGTACGGGATCCGGGTGCCGCGCGAGCAGCTGGTGACGAGCGCGGCCGGGGCCGTGCGGGCGGCGGGCCTGGTCGGCTACCCGGTCGTGATGAAGGCGTCCGCGCCGCGCCTCGCGCACAAGACCGAGCTGGGCCTGGTCAGGATCGGGCTCACCTCGGCGAGCCAGGTGCGCGACGCGTACCGCGAGCTGACCGACATCGCCCGCTACGAGGGCATCGGGCTCGACGGGGTGCTGGTGTGCCAGATGGTCGAACGGGGCGTGGAGATGGTCGTCGGCGTCGCCCAGGACGAGCTGTTCGGGCCCACGGTGACCGTGGGGCTGGGGGGCGTGCTGGTGGAGGTGCTCAACGACGTGGCCGTACGCGTCCCTCCGTTCGGCGAGGACCAGGCGCGCGCGATGCTCGCCGAACTGCGCGGCCGCGCGCTGCTGGAGGGGGTGCGCGGCGGCCCGCCGTCGGATGTGGACGCGCTGGTGGAGGTGGTGCTGCGGGTGCAGCGGATGGCGCTGGAACTGGGCGGGGTGCTGTCCGAGCTGGACGTCAACCCGCTGATGGTCCTCCCACGGGGCCGGGGCGCGGTGGCGCTGGACGCGCTGGCGGTGTGCCGGTGACGCGGGACGTGCTGCACGCGTGCGCCGACGGCGTCTCGTGGATCACGCTGAACCGGCCCGAGGCGATGAACGCGGTGACGTGGGAGCAGCGGGAGCGGATCACCGGCCTGCTGGGCTCGGCGTCCGAGGATCCTGCGGTACGGGCCGTGGTGCTGACGGCCACGGGGCGGGGCTTCTGCGCGGGGGCGGACCTGCGCGGCCCGTCGGCCGCGACGGCCGGCGACCGGCTGCCGGGTGACGTGGCCCGGCTGATCCGGCGGGGCGCGCAGCGGCTGATCGGGGCCGTACTGGACTGCGAGAAGCCGGTGATCGCGGCGGTGAACGGGACGGCGGCGGGTATCGGGGCGCATCTGGCGCTGGCGTGCGACCTGGTGCTGGCGTCCCAGGACGCGCGCTTCGTCGAGGTGTTCGTCCGGCGCGGGCTCGTGCCCGACGGCGGCGGGGCCTACCTCCTCCCCCGCCTGATCGGCCCGCAGCGCACGAAGGAGCTGATGTTCTTCGGCGACGCGCTTTCGGCGCACGACGCGGAGCGCCTCGGCCTGGTGAACCGGGTGGTCCCGGCGGACTCCCTGGAGGAGACGGCCCGCGCCTGGGCGAACCGCCTGGCATCGGGCCCCACGAGGGCACTGACCCTGACGAAGCAGCTGGTGAACGCGTCGCTGGACACGGACCGGGCGACGTCGTTCGCGGCGGAGGCGTGGGCCCAGGAGCTCACCATGACGACGCGGGACGCGGCGGAGGGCGTGACGAGCTTCAGGGAGCGGCGGGTGCCGCGGTTCGAGGGGCGGTAGGGGCGGCAGAGGGTTGCCCTTGCCCGAACGGCCGGCGGCCGCACTCGGGGCACGGCTCAGCGTGACGTTCGAGCCCCTTGATCGCGCGAGCCGACGCACGGTGCACACGGAGAAGGGCGTAACGGCCATTCTCTTCTGACGAACCGTCAGGTTCAATGGAGCGCATGATGGGACACGCGGCCATGGCCGCCACCGCCGTGCGCTACCTCCGGTCCGTCGGGGCCGCGACCGCATCGACCGGGGCGTACGAGGTGACGCCGCGGCTGCGGGCCGTCGGGGAGGACGAGCGGGCCGGCGTCGACCGACGTGAGTTCCGGCGGGTGCTCGGAAGCTTCGCCAGCGGCGTCACCGTCGTCACGGCGTGCGACGCGGACGGTCCCGCCGGGTTCGCGTGCCAGTCCTTCGCCTCCCTGTCGCTCGACCCGCCGCTCGTCGTCTTCATGGTCGGGCGCACCTCCACGACCTGGCCGCGCATCGCCCGCGCCGGGGTCTTCTGCGTCAACGTCCTCGCCGAGGACCAGGAGGCGCTGTGCCGGGGCTTCGCGGTGAGCGGCGCGGACAAGTTCGCGGGCGTCGGGCACCGCCCGGCCCCGGCGACCGGCTCCCCGCTGCTCGACGGCGTGGCGGCGTGGATCGACTGCACGGTCCAGGCCGTTCACACCGGCGGCGACCACCTCGTCGTGGTGGGCCGGGTCGAGGCGCTGGACGCCCCCGGCGACGCCATGCCGCTGCTGTTCCACCGGGGGCGGTTCGGGCGGCTCGACGTCTGAATGCCGCCGGCGCACAGGCGGGTGCGCACCCGATGCTGGGGCGCATGGACAGCGACTACGAGGCTCTCGCCATCACCCCCGCCGCACTGAAGCAGTTGCGCAAGCGCGACGACGCCGGGCTCGTCCCACGCCCGTACACCGACCCGGAGGGCGGCGCCCCGCTGCGCTGCTGCCTGCGGCACAGCGAGGCCGGGGAGCGCATCGCCCTCGTCGCGTACGCGCCGCTGCGTCGCTGGGCGGCCGCGACGGGCGCGGACCCGGGCCCGTACGACGAGACCGGGCCCGTCTTCGTGCACGCCGAGGAGTGCGCGGGGCAGACGTCCGGCCCCGGCTACCCGGCCGAACTGCACGGCGCGCGCCGGGTCCTGCGCGCCTACGGCGCCGACGGGCGCATCCTCGGCGGCACGCTCGTCGAGGTCCCCGAGGAGCGGGCCGCCGAGGAGGACGGCATGCTGCGGGACGTGTTCGCCGACCCGGCCGTGGCGCTGGTCCATGTGCGCGCCGTGGACTTCGGCTGCTTCATGGTCGAGGTGCGCCGCCGCTGAGCGCACACCGCCGTCGGGCCGGGCCCGGAACGCGCCGGACTCCCGCGCGGCTGCCCACGGGGCGAGTGTCGCCGCGGGCGCCGGGACCCGCGGCGACAGGTTCCCTATCCCGCGGCGGGCTTCAGCGTCGGCAGCGGCCTGCGGCGGATGACGAGGGCCATCAGCGCCGCCGCGGCGCACAGCGCCCCCGAGGCGTACCAGACCACGTCGTACGAGCCGAACACGTCGCGCGCCACACCCCCGGCGAAGGCCACCGCCGCCGCGCCCACCTGGTGGGAGGCGAGGACCCAGCCGAAGACGATCGCGCTGTCCTCGCCGTAGTGCTCGCGGCACAGCGCGATGGTCGGCGGAACCGTGGCCACCCAGTCCAGACCGTAGAAGACGATGAAGAAGATCATCGGCGGGTGCACGGACGGCGCCAGCAGCATCGGCAGGAAGAGGAGCGAGACGCCGCGCAGCGCGTAGTAGACGGCGAGCAGCCGGCGTGCCTCGAAACGGTCCGTGAACCAGCCGGAGGCGATGGTGCCGACCACGTCGAAGACGCCGATGACGGCGAGCAGCGAAGCGGCCGCCGTGATCGGCATGCCGTGGTCGTGGGCCGCAGGCACGAAGTGGGTCTTGACCAGGCCGTTCGTCGAGGCGCCACAGATCGCGAAGGTGCCGGCGAGCAGCCAGAACGGGCCGGTGCGGGCCGCCTCGAACAGGACGGTGAGCGCGCGGCGGGCCGCGCCCGGCACCGGGTCGGGCTTGGGCGTGAAGCCCTCGGCGCCGTACGCCGCGAGGCCCACGTCGGCCGGGTGGTCGCGCAGCAGCAGCCATACGAACGGGACGACGGCGAGCGCCGCCAGCGCGACGGTGACCGCCGCGGGCCGCCAGCCGTGGTGCTCCACCAGCCAGGAGAGCAGGGGCAGGAAGACCAGCTGCCCGGACGCGCCCGCCGCGGTGAGGATGCCGGTGACCAGGCCGCGCCGCTTGACGAACCAGCGGTTGGTGACGGTCGCGGCGAAGGCGAGCGCCATCGAGCCGGAGCCGAGGCCGACGAGAATGCCCCAGTACAGGACGAGCTGCCACGGCTCGGTCATCCGCACCGTGAGCACGGAGCCCGCCGCGATCACGGAGAGGGCGACCGCGACGACCCGGCGGATGCCGAACCGGTCCATCAGCGCCGCGGCGAACGGCGCGGTGAGCCCGTACAGCGCGAGGTTCACCGAGACGGCGAACCCGATCGTCCCGCGCGACCAGTCGAACTCCGAGTGCAGCGGCTCGATCAGCAGGCCGGGCAGGGAGGCGAAGGCGGCGGCGCCGATGATCGTCACGAAGGTGACGGCGGCGACGAACCACGCGCGGTGGACACGGGCAGGACGGCGAAGGGGCTGCTGGGAGCCGGTGTGCAGGTCGGTTGTCTGGGTCACGTCACCCAGCTTTCGACATGCGTAGCGCACACAACGAGTGGCCCGAAGGACAGCATTCGCTAGGATCGGGCCAATGAGCGAGGTGAGAAGGCATCGGGTGGTGGTCCTGGCGCTGACCGGGCTGCTCCCCTTCGAACTGGGCATTCCGCACCGCATCTTCGGCCGCGCCAGGGACGCCGAGGGCCGTCTCCTGTACGAGATCCTCACGTGCGGTCTCACCGCGGGCCCCGTCCGGACGGACGCGGACTTCGCGGTGACCGTCGAGCACGGCCCCGAGGTGCTGGCCACCGCCGACACGGTCGTGGTCCCCGCCTCGTACGAGCTCGGGCCCGTCTACGAGGAAGGGCGCCTCACCGACGAGCTGGCCGCAGCCCTCGCGTACATCCGGCCGGGCACCCGCATGGTCTCGATCTGCACCGGCGGCTACGTCCTCGCCGCGGGAGGCTACCTCGACGGCAGGCCCGCCACCACGCACTGGTCGTCGGCCGAGCACTTCCAGCGGCTGTTCCCGTCCGTACGGGTCGACGCCGACGTCCTGTTCATCGACGACGGGGACGTGCTGACCTCGGCGGGCGTCGCGGCCGGGATCGACCTGTGCCTGCACATCGTTCGCCGCGACCACGGCACGGCCGTCGCCAACGAGGTCGCGCGCCGCACGGTGGTCCCGCCGCACCGGGACGGCGGCCAGGCCCAGTTCATCCACCGCCCCCTGCCGGAACCGCAGATGGCGACCACCACCTCGGCCCGCGCCTGGGCGCTCGCCCGCCTCCACGAGCCGATCCAGCTGCGCGACATGGCCGCGCAGGAGTCCATGTCCGTACGGACCTTCACGCGCCGCTTCCGCGAGGAGGCCGGGGTCAGCCCCGGCCAGTGGATCACCCAGCAGCGCGTGGAACGGGCCCGGCACCTGCTGGAGTCCACGGACCTGTCGGTGGACCAGGTCGCGCGGGACGCGGGCTTCGGCACGGCCCAGTCGATGCGCCAGCACCTCCAGGCGGCGCTGGGGGTGCCTCCGACGGTCTACCGCCGGACGTTCCGCGCGGGGTCGGGGAGCGGCTGAGCGGGCTGTGCACCGGGTTCTGCGCCCACCGCCGGTCGGCGCCTGAGCTGGGGGCGCCGGGGGCGCCTCCGGCTCAGAACGTCAGCACCCCGCGCGCCACCCGGCCGTGGCGTGCGTCGTCCGCCGCCTTCGCGAAGTCCTCGATCGGGTAGGTCTCGGTGACGAGTTCGTCGAGCAGCAGCTCGCCCCGCCGGTACAGCTCGGCGTAGAGCGCGATGTCGTGCTGCGGCCGCGACGACCCGTAACGGCAGCCGAGCACCGACTTGTCGAGGAACAGCGACGCCGGCAGGAACGCGGCCTCCGCCGTGGGAGAGGTCATGCCCAGCAGGACCGCCTGCCCGCGCCGGTCGAGGAGGTCGATCGCCTGCCGGACCAGCGCGGGGCTCCCGACGCACTCGAAGACGTGGTCGGCGCCGGCCGGCAGGACGTCCCGCACGGCGCCTGTGGAGGTGAGGAAGTCCGTCGCGCCGAACCGGCGCGCCATGGCCTCCTTGGCCGGGTTGGCGTCGACCGCGACGATCGCGGACGCGCCCGCGATCCGGGCGCCCTGGACGACGTTGAGCCCGATGCCACCGGCGCCGATCACGACGACGGTCTCGCCCCGTCCGGTCCCGGCCCGGTTCAGCACGGCGCCGACGCCGGTGAGGACCGCGCAGCCGATGAGCGCGGCGGAGGTCAGCGGGATGTCGGCGGGGATTTTCACCGCCTGCACGGCCTTGACGACCGTGCGCTCGGCGAAGGCGGAGTCGGCGGCGAACTGGAACACCGGCGTGCCGCCGCGCGAGAACGGCCGGCCGGGGCGGCCGATCGCACGCCGGCACATGGTCGGGCGTCCGCGGTCGCAGTCGGCGCACGTCCCGCAGTTCGCGAGGGTCGACAGGCAGACGTGGTCGCCGGGCGCGACATGGCGGACACCGGGGCCGACCGCCTCGACGACCCCCGCGCCCTCGTGGCCGAGCACGACGGGGGAGGGGAAGGGGATCGTTCCGTCGATCACCGACAGGTCGCTGTGGCACAGCCCGGCGGCGGCGATCGCGACGAGGACCTCGCCGGGACCGGGTTCGCGTATCTCCAGGTCGTCGACGACCTGCGTCCGCATGCCGTCGAACACCACGCCTCTCATCGCCTCGGCTCCTCGGGCAGGCCGAGCACGCGCTCGGCGACGACGGTGCGCCGGATCTCGTCCGGGCCGCAGCAGACGATGGCGTCCGGGTCGAGAAGGAACGGGCGCCGGTGGTCGCGGAGTTCGCAGGCGCCGCCCGTGGCCCGCGGCCCCGGCCCGGCGGTGGCCGGCGGACCGCCCGGCGTGCACAGCGCGGTCCAGCGCGTGTGCCGGGCCTCGTCCCTGAAGGCGGGGTCACCGCTGCCGACGTCGACGTCCATGAGTGCTCCTGTCATTGAGCCGGGCCTTCCCACCCATCCGCCCCTCTCTGTCGGGGGGGTACGGCGCACCCCCACGCTCCCGCCCCGGCCCGGCGAACCAACGGCCCCGGCCCCCACCGGACGCGCGGCATCCCTCCGCCCAACCGGCGCGCCACCGCCCCGGACATCGGGCACCCGGTGCGGGCACGCCGCAAGCCCGCGCCCCGGCCCCTGAACCGGGCCCGGGAGCCGCAGCCCTCCGGGTCCACCACAGCCCCGCCACGGGCCGTCGGCTCGGCGGCGGCCCGTGCGCCCACGCTTTCCCGCTCGCGCGGACAACCCACCGCACCCGTCCGCGGGACGGGCCCGCACGGGAGTTGCGGGCCCGCGCCGCCGGGCCACGACCGCGCCGCCGGGCACGCCCGGTCCGCCGGTGTCACGTGTTCGGGCGGGCGCCCTGCGCCGCCGCCGCGGACATGTCGGCGACACGCGACAGCAGCGGCATCGGGTCCGTGCCCACCGTGCCGGGCAGCGCGCGGGCGATCCGCTCCGGGGTCCAGGCGCCGCCCTCCGCGTAGGCCGCGCGGAGTTCCCTCGGCTGGGCCCAGACCGCGATCTTGGGCCCGGCCACCGTGTACACCTGGCCCGTGATGCCCTCCGCGTGCGCGGCGTCGGAGAGCAGGTAGACCACGAGCGCCGCCACGTCCTCCGGGTCGCCGATCTCGGTGAGCTCCACGGGGACGTTCGCCGACATGCGGGTGCGGGCGACGGGGGCCACCGCGTTCGCCGTGACGCCGTACTTGTGGAGGCCGAGCGCCGCGCTGCGGACCAGCGAGATGACGCCGCCCTTCGCCGCCGCGTAGTTGGCCTGGGACACCGATCCCTGATGGTTGCCGCTGGTGAAGCCGATCAGCGTGCCCGCTCCCTGCCGCCGCATCACCGCGGACGCCGCCCGGAAGACGGTGAACGTGCCCTTGAGGTGGGTGGCGACGACCGGGTCCCACTCCTCCTCGGTCATGTTGAACAGCATCCGCTCGCGCAGGATCCCGGCCACGCACACGACGCCGTCGAGCCGCCCGTACCGCTCCAGCGCGACGTCGACGACCCGCTGCCCGCCCGCCATCGTGGAGATGTCGTCGGCGACCGCGACCGCGTCGCCGCCCGCCGCCTCGATCTCCTTGACGACGGCCGCCGCGATCTCGCTCGTCGGTTCGCCGCCCGCGACGGAGACGCCGTAGTCGTTGACCACGACCCTCGCGCCCTCGGACGCGGCCGCGCGGGCGACCGCGCGGCCGATGCCGCGTCCCGCACCGGTCACGGCGACCACCTTGCCTGCCAAGAAGTTCCCCATGCCGGCCCCTTCCGCACAATCTGACGGCCCGTTAGATTCTTGGCCCGTCGGACAGCCGAGCACAAGCCCCAGGAGGTGCCATGTCCCTGCCGGCCGCGTTCCACGAGATCGCGAAACGCGTCAACAACTGGGGGCGGTGGGGGGCCGGGGACGAGGTCGGCACACTGAACCTGATCACCCCGGCCGCCGTGCGGGACGCCGTCGCCACCGTCACGCAGGGTCTGCGCGTCCCGCTCGCGCTCCCGCTCCGGCAGGGCGGTGTCCAGACCGGCGTCATTCCGGGACGGGTCGACCCCCTGCACACCATGGTGCAGATCAACCAGGAGCTCTTCGGTCCCGGCACCGTCGCCACCAGCGACGACGTGGTGACGATGGGGCTGCAGTGCGCGACGCACTGGGACGCGCTCCCCCACGCCTCGCACTCGGGCGTGCTCTACAACGGCCGCCCCGCCGCCTCCGTCACCGCCCACGGCGGCGCCGGGTTCAGCGGCATCGGCACCGCCCCGCCGGTCGTCTCACGGGGCGTCCTGCTGGACGTCGCCCGCGCGAAGGGGGTGGACACGCTGCCCGGCGACCACGCCGTCACGCCCGAGGACCTGGACGAGGCCGAGGAGTTCGGCGGGGTCACGGTCCGGTCCGGTGACATCGTCCTCGTACGGACGGGGCAGATGCGCCGCCTGCTGGCGGGAGACAGGCACGGCTACGGCCATCCCTCGCCCGGCCTGTCCGTCCGCACACCCGAATGGTTCCACGCCCGTGACGTCGCGGCCGTCGCCAACGACACGCTCACCTTCGAGATCTTCCCGCCGGAGATCGAGAACCTCTGGCTGCCCGTGCACGCGCTCCATCTGGTGGAGATGGGCATGCTCCAGGGTCAGAACTGGAACCTGGAGGAGCTGTCCGCCGCCTGCGCGGAGCAGGGGCGCCACGCCTTCCTGCTGTGTGCCATGCCGGAGCCGTTCGTCGGCGGCACGGGCACGCCCGTCGCTCCGGTGGCCGTGCTCTAGGAGGCGGGCGTCAGGCGCCGCGTGCCGTCGCGCGCAGTGCGCCGTACGACTCGATCCCGTACGTCGCCTCGTGCACGCGCGGCCCCGCGTGCGGCGCTTGCCGGACGGGAGCGGGAGCGGGACATCGGTCCACCTCGCACCAGATGGACTTGCCGGAGCCCTCCGCACGCCAACCCCAGCGATCCGCGAGCCCGTCGACGAGTTCCAGACCGCGGCCGTTCGTGTCCTCGCCCTCCGCGCGCCGGCGGCGGGGCGGGCAGGCGCTGCTGTCGGCGACCTCGACCCGCACGGTCCCCACCTCCGCGGGACTCCCGCCGAGCAGCATCCGCAGCACCGCCGGACACCCCGTGTGCACCACGGCGTTGGTGACGAGCTCCGAGATCAGCAGGATCAACGTCTCGGCCAGCGGCTCGTCGTCGCCCACCCCTGACCTCACGAGGCGCGAACGGGCCCACCTGCGCGCCCGCCCCACCTCCGCGGGATCGGGCCCGATCTCCAACTGCACCTGAAGCACCTGCACCGCTCACACCATCCGAACCGGCGGACACATCGCCTTGCGCCTCACAGTCATCACGGAACGTGATTTCCTTGCAGGACAGCATGGTTGACGTTCAGTCACCACAACAAGCGCTTCAGGCATATTCCAGCGTGACGGAGTACCCATGGTGCATACTGTGCGACGCACCTCGCGGGGAGTCGAACACAGGCTCGCAGTCCGCACACGCAGCGGCCGATCAGCGCGCATCGACGGGCCCGGACCGGCCGGACCGGCCGCACCGTGACGCCTCGTCCTCGCAGCGACTCGCATTTCACGGAGCGTACCGGAGCGGCATGACGACTCCGGGCCGTGACGAGTCGCCGGAAGGACACAACCCGATATCAACGCTCGGTGACTCTTCACAGTGCTGAGGCCAACGCCTGGGCCTGCGTCTCCTCCGCCTCCGCCGCCGTGAGCCAGGTCCCGGCCCGCAACCAGGCACGCTTGAGGTGGAGATGGACGTCCGCCTCCCAGGTGAACCCCATCCCGCCGAGGACCTGGAGACAGTCCCGGGCCCCCCGCACGGCCGCCTCGTCGGCGAGGAGCTTGGCCCCGCCGATGTCGACGGGATCGGCGGTGACGGCCGCGGCATAGACGGCGCAGCGGGCGAGTTCCGTGCGGACGAGCATGCCGGCGCACAGGTGCGCCACGGCCTGGAAGGAGCCGATGGGCCGGCCGAACTGGGTGCGCTCGCGGGCGTATCGCGCGGCCGTCTCCGTCGTCCTGGCCGCCGAACCGAGCTGTTCGGCGGCGGTGAGCAGCACCGCGACGGGATCGGGCGGTCCGCCGCGCCCGCCGGTGTCGCGGTGCAGGGGCGTCAGGGGGTCGAGGGACCGTACGGGCACGGGGTCGGTGAGCTTCCCGAGAACGGCGTCCGCGGCGTCCAGCCAGGGCACGAGCGCGCCGTCGGACGCGGTGACGACCGTCTCGCCGGTGGCGGCACCGGGGATCCGGCCCGCCGCGAGGTGCGTGGCGACCAACGGACCCGGCAGCAGGACCCGGCCGGCCTCCTCGAAGGCGAGGACCGCCTCCGGAAGGCCCAGACCGACACCGCCGTCCGCCTCCGGAAGCCGCAGGGAGAAGAATCCGGCGGCCCCCAACTCCCGCCACAGCCCGCGGTCGAGCCGGGGATCCGCCACGGCGGCGCGCAGCGCACCGGTGCCGAAGCTGGACGACAGCAGGGCGCGCACGCCCGCGCGCAGGGCTCGCTGGTCGTCGGTGAGCCGGAAGTCCATCAGCGCCCCTTCGGCAGGCCGAGTATCCGCTCGGCGACGATGTTCCGCTGGATCTGCGAGGTGCCGGCGGCGATCGTGTACGACAGCGAGAAGAGCCGGTCGCGCGTCCAGTCGTGGCCGAGGTCGAGCGCGTCGGGGCCGAGGACGTCCGCGGCCGCGTCGTACAGCTCCTGACGGGCGTGCGAGTAGCGGAGCTTGAAGACGGAGCCGCCGGTGCCGGGGACGCCGCCGGTGGCGGAGGCCTCGCTCACGTTCCACTGGACGAGCCGCCACAGGGCGGCGAACTCGGCGTGGAGCCTGCCGAGTCTGCGGCGCAGCACGGTGTCCTCCCAGCGGCCGTTGTCGCGGGCCGTGCGGGCCACAGCGGCCAGGGTGCGGCGGCAGGCGACGACCTCCGCGGCGAAAGCGGTGCCGCGCTCGAAGGAGAGCGTGATCATGGTGACGCGCCAGCCGTCGTTCTCCTCTCCCACCCGGTTGGCCGCCGGCACCCGCACCTCGTCGAGGAACACCTCGGCGAACTCGGCCGATCCCGCGAGGGTGCGCAGCGGCCGCACGGTGATGCCCGGCGCGTCCATCGGCATCGCGAGCCAGGTGATGCCACGGCGTCCGGAGGTGTCGGAGCCGGTGCGGACGAGGAGTTCGCACCAGTCGGCGACCTGGGCGTGCGAGGTCCAGATCTTGGAGCCGCTCACGACGTAGTCGTCGCCGTCGCGGACGGCGCGGGTGCGCAGGGAGGCGAGGTCGGAGCCGGCGTCCGGCTCGCTGAAGCCCTGGCACCAGATCTCGTCGCCGCGCAGGATCGGCGTCAGCCAGCGCTCCCGCTGCCGGGGGGTGCCCTCGGCGACGATGGTGGGTCCGGCGTGGAGGAGGCCGACGAAGTTGGCGCCGACGTAGGGTGCGCCCGCGAGCTCCGTCTCCTCCAGGAAGACCAGTCGCAGGGCCGGCGGGGCGTTCGTGTGCACGTCCCCGTACCCGGCGTCGTACAGCGCGCGCTGCCAGGCGGTGTCGTACGCGCGCCGGGCCGGCCAGTCCTCCGGCGGCGGCTTCGGCGGGAGCTTCGGGAGGGCGACGGCGAGCCAGGCGCGCAGCCGGGCGCGGAACTCCTCCTCCTCGGCCGTGCTGCCCAGGAACATCAGACGAGGTCCAGGCCGAGCATACGGATCGCGTTGCCGCGCATGAGCTTGTACACCGTCTCGTCATCGAGGTCCTTCACGTGGTCGAGCGCGACCTCCTTGGTGTGCGGGAAGGTCGAGTCGACGTGCGGGTAGTCGGTCTCGAAGGTGGCGTTGTCACGGCCGACGGTGTCGATCGAGGCGATGCCGTGCTTGTCGCGGAAGAAGCAGCAGAAGATCTGCCGGTAGTAGTAGGTGGAGGGCGGTTCGGGGATCAGCTCGCGCACGCCGCCCCAGGCGCGGTGCTCCTGCCACACGTCGTCGGCCCGTTCGAGGGCGTACGGGATCCAGCCCATCTGCCCCTCGCTGTAGGCGAGCGTGAGCCGGGGGAACCTCACCAGCACGCCGCTGAACAGGAAGTCCGTCATCGAGGCCATGGCGTTGTTGAAGCTGAGCGACGCCTGCACGGCGGGCGGGGCGTCGGGGGACGCGGCGGGCATCTGGGAGCTGGACCCGATGTGCATGTTGACGACCGTGCCGGTGTCCTGGCAGGCGGCGAAGAAGGGGTCCCAGTAGCCGGAGTGGATGGACGGGAGCCCGAGGTGGGTCGGGATCTCGGAGAAGGTCACCGCCTTCACGCCCCGCGCGGCGTTGCGCCCGATCTCCGCCACCGCGAGGCCGACGTCCCAGAGCGGGACGATGCACAGGGGGACGAGCCGGCCGCCGCTGTCGCCGCACCACTCCTCGACCATCCAGTCGTTGTAGGCGCGCACGCAGGCGAGGGCGACCTCCTTGTCGTGGGCCTCGGCGAAGGTCTGCCCGCAGAAGCGGGGGAAGGTGGGGAAGCACAGGGACGCCTCGACATGGTTGAGATCCATGTCCTTGAGCCGTTCCTTCGGGTCCCAGCAGCCGGGACGCATCTCCGCGCGCGTGATCCCCTCCAGCGTCATGTCGTCGCGGTCGAAGCCGACGGCGGCGATGTTGCGCTTGTACGGGAACTTCAGGTCCTCGTAGATCCACCAGTCGGCCGGCGGCCCGTCCGGGTCCATCGTGATGCGGTACCTGCCGCCCACGTAGGCGAGCTCGCCGATGCCCGCGGTCAGCGGCTTCGGCCCGCGGTCGCGGTACCTGGCCGGCAGCCAGGTCTCGAAAAGGTGCGCGGGCTCGATCACATGGTCGTCGACGCTCACGATCCGGGGCAGTTCCTGTTCCACCGGGGCCTCCGCTGCGGACGGGTGCGACCGTTTCTGACGGGTCGTCAGGTCTCAGGCTAGTCGCGCACCCCTGGACCGACAAGGCGCGGAGCCCTACGCTCTCCGCACTATCTGACGGATCGTCAGCAAAGGAGCCCGGTGATGGACGAGACCGCACACGCACTCGGCGCGTCACGCACCCTGTGGGAGCTCGTCGACCGGCGCGCCGCGCTCACACCGGGTCGCCCCGTCCTCCTCCAGGAGGAGCGCTCCCTCAGCTTCGGCGGCCTGCGCGAGCGCGCCGAGCGGGTCGCGGCCGGGCTGTACGGCATGGGCGTGCGTCCCGGCACGGTCGTCGCCTGGCAACTGCCCACCCGCATCGAGACCGTGCTGCTGACCGTCGCCCTCGCCAGGCTCGGTGCCGTGCAGAGCCCCGTGATCCCCTTCTACCGGGACCGCGAGACCGGCTTCGCGCTGCGCGAGTGCGAGGCGGAGTTCTTCGCCGTGCCCGGCGAGTGGCGGGGCTTCGACCACACGGCGATGGCCGGACGGCTCGGGGCGCGCGGCGTCTTCGAGGCGTACGGGACACTGCCCGGCGGCGACCCGGCGGTGCTGCCCGAGCCGCCCTCGTCGGGGACCGACGTGCGCTGGATCTACTGGACCTCCGGCACCACGTCCGACCCGAAGGGCGTCCTGCACACGGACCGCTCCCTGATCGCGGGCGGCTCGTGTCTCGCCCAGGCGCTGCGCCTGACCTCCGACGACGTCGGCTCGATCGCCTTCCCCTTCGCGCACATCGGCGGCCCGGACTACCTCGTGATGCTGCTGCTGTACGGGCTTCCGGCGGTCCTCTTCGAGCGGTTCGCGCTGCCCGACGCACTGGCCGAGTACCGCAGGCACGGCGTCACGACGGCCGGCGGCTCCACCGCGTTCTACGCGATGTTCCTCGCCGAACAGCGCAAGCGGCCCGGCGAGAAGCTCATCCCGACCCTGCGGCTGCTCGCGGGCGGCGGCGCGCCCAAGCCGCCGGAGCTGTACCACGCCGTCGTCCGCGAGCTGGGCTGCGCGCTCACCCACGGCTACGGCATGACCGAGGTCCCCATGATCACCATGAACTCGCCGGACGACACCCCCGAGAACCTCGCCCGCACCGAGGGCCGGCCGCCGGCCGGGATGGAGATCCGCATCGTCGACGGCGAGATCCGGCTCCGCGGCGAGGCCGTGTGCCGGGGATACCTGGGGGACACGGAGAGCCCGTTCGACTCCGAGGGCTTCCTGAGGACGGGCGACCTCGGCCACCTCACCGACAGCGGCCACCTCGTGCTCACGGGCCGGGCCAAGGACGTGATCATCCGCAAGGGCGAGAACATCTCGGCCCAGGAGATCGAGGACCTGCTCCACACCCATCCGGCGGTGGGCGACGCGGCGGTCATCGGCCTGCCGGACGCGGAACGCGGCGAACGCGTCTGCGCGGTGGTCGAACGGGCCCCGGGCACAAAGGACCCCACGCTCGGCGGACTCCGCGCCCACCTGCGGTCATCGGGCCTGGCGGTGCACAAACTGCCCGAACAGCTGGAGGTGGTGGACGCACTGCCCCGCAACGAGGCGCTGCGGAAGGTGATGAAGTACAGGCTCAGGGAGCGCTACGCCTGACCGGCGCGGCGCGGGGCCGCCCAGTGGGCCGGGCGGCCCCGGAACCGCCTGTCAGCCGGGCTGTTCGGGGGTGACGCAGTACGCGGCGAACGCCGTCAGGAGCTCCTCCTCGGAGATCCTCCCGTCGCCGTCCGTGTCGAGCGCCGCCGCGGCCTGCTCCGCGACCTGCGCGTCCACGCCGAGGGCCCGCATCACACGCGCGGCCGACGCGGGGGTGACACCGGCGCCGTCCTCCGCGGCGACGGCGACGACGGCGTGCAGAAACGGGCGGGCGATCTCGCCGAACCGCTGGGGGTTGTCGCGCAGCCGCTTGACCGCGCCGGTCACGAACTCCTGTCGGCTGACCCGCTGGTCCCCGTCCACGTCGGCGATCCCGGCCATGCCCTGCCAGAACGCCTCGGCGCCGCTGTAGAGGGCCTGTCCCTTGTCGGAGCGTGCCGTCACGGAGAACTCGGCGAGAACCGAGGCCGCGGCCTTGCTGAAGTCCTCGCGGTCGATGGAGCCATTGCCGTCCTGATCGAAAGCGGCGAAGCGGGAGGCGATCTTCCGCTCGTACTCTGCGCTGTCCATGGCGGGAGCGTAGAGCCCCGGGCGCTGACGCGTGTGTACACCTGGTGAATTACCGGGCGGCGTCTTCGGGACGACGCGCCGGTGACGGGACGGAGTCGCGCCGCGCGGGTTCATGCCGACAGCCGCGCACGCTCGAACCGAGAGCCGCGGCGGACTCATGCCGACAGGGGCCGCGCCTCGTCGTCCGTCGCGGAGTGCGCGTCCGCGTACACCTCGAACAGGCGGCGCACACCGAGCGCGCTCAGCACCCTGTTGACGTGCGAGCCCTCCTCGGCGCCGCGCGCGGGAAGTATCAGCCGGAGCCTGCCCTGGCACGAGCGCATCAGCCGGCGGGCGGCGACGAGCACGCCCACGCCGCTGGAGTCGCAGAAGAACACCTCGGAGAGGTCGAGCACCACATCGCGGTCCCCTGCCGCGACCGCGTCGTGGACCCGCTGGCGGACCACGGGCGAGGACACCAGATCGAGTTCACCGCTGACCTGCAGCACGGTCCACGCGCCCTGCCGGGTCTCGGCCACCTTGAGCATCACCACGTACGGACCTCTCGTCGAACCGGCCGGCGCGAAGACCGGAAGCCGTCCTTCCACTGGCCACTGCCCTGCGGTCCCTCGCTGAAACGCGACGCAGCTCACCCGGACTTCCGCCCGCAGGCCCGTGGCCGCGCCGTCGCCGCGAAGAGCCGCAAAGAGGGGTGCGTACGTCATGGGGCGCACTACATTCGAATGAGGCACGGACCGGGGACTGCGAGGGCGACACGGCTGGGGGCCGCATGGTGAAGGACGCACCACCGCGCTGGGACCGCAAGATGCAGCAGCGGCTCGCGCGGGGCGAGGCCGCGGCTCTCGGGGAGCTGTACGACCGTTTCGCCGCGCTCGTGCACAGCCAGGCCCACCGGGTGCTGGAGGACGAGGAGGCGGCCGACCAGGTCACCCGCGAGGTCTTCGGCTACATCTGGGAGAACCCGGACTCCTACGACCCGCGACAGGGCTCGATGCGCTCCTGGGTGGCACGGCTCACCAACAGGCAGGCCGTGCACCGGCTGCGCCAGAGCGAGGCCGCGGCCCTGGCCCGGGGCGGGGAAGGCAGCGCCGAGGAGCTGGAGCAGAAGGTGCGGCGCGCGGCGGTCGCCGCGCGCGCCGACTACATCGTGACGTCGATGCCCGCTCCGCTGCGGGCGGCGCTGGAGCTGGCGTACCACCAGCGCCGGGACTACCGGCAGACCGCGGCCGACCTCGGGGTGACGGAGGACGAGGCGCGACGCAGGCTGCGGCTGGGCCTGCAGCTGCTGTCCACCGCGCACACGCGCCCACTGGAGGGGTCGTCACCGCCCGGATACGGACACGCGCTGTGAACGGGCCACTCGACGGCGGCGGCGACGGACGCGACCGGGAGCGGGGAGAGGAAGAGATGCGAGGCGTTCCCCGCATACCGTCCCCCAGGCCCGCGGCGGACGACCTGCCGCCGCACGCGTACCGTCCGCCGCGCGAGGACTCCGGCACCGCGGACACCCCGGGCGACGCCGCGCCCGATGAGGCGCCCGCCGCGGAGCCCTCCGGCGACGGCCCCGTCCTCCCGTCCGACGCGGAGGGGACGCGGGCCGCAGGCGGCGCGGGCACGTCGCGCGACGCGCGCGGAACGGAGCCCGATGCGCGGCCCGCGGGCGGCGCGGACGGGAAGCAGGCGACGGACGACGGCCACGTACCGTCGGGCGGCACGGGCCACCCGCCCGGCGCGACCGGGGCAGGCGCAGATCCCGGCTCCCGGACGGCGGGGAACGACGCGGCCCCCGCACCCGCGCCCGGGGCGGCGCCGGGCGCGCCCGGCGGGCAGCCCGCGGGCGGCAGCACCGCTGCCGGCTCCACCGCGGATGCCGACGGCCGGTCCGGCGCGCAGGCCGACGGCCGGTCCAGCGCGCAGGCCGACGGCCGGTCCGGCGCGGATGCAGATGGCCGGTCCGGCGCGCAGGCCGCGGCCGGCACGGGCGGCGCGCCTGACGCGTCAGGAGCGGCGAGCGACGCCCTCGCGTCGCACAGCATGCTCAAGTCGCTGCTGGGCGCGTGGGCCCTGTCCGCCTGTTCCGCCGAGGAGACCGCCGCCGTCGAGGAGCATCTCGGCGAGTGCGCCCCCTGCGCCGACGAGGCGCTGCGGCTGCGCGACGCCGTCGGGCTGCTGCACACCGACCGGGACCTGGACCTCGATCCGCTGCTGCGCTTCCGGGTCCTGGAGAACTGCCTGGGCCGCAGGCCCGCCCGTATCCCCGTGCCCGACTGGGCGGACCCGTACGACGCGGAGACCGCCCGGCTGGACGCGCTGCTGCGCGACATCGGCGAGTCCGAGTGGCACGCGCCCGTGCGGCTGAAGTGGTTCGAGGGCGGTCGGCAGGTCGACCGGCGCACGACCGTCGCCGGGGTCATCGGGCATCTGATGACCGTGGACGGCCTGGTCTCCGGCGCGCTCGGTCTCGACGACCCGCTGGGCCGGGCCGCGCCCGTGCGGCCCGCCGAGCGGACGGAGGCGTTCTGGAGCAGCCGCGAGCTGCCGCCGACGCGCACGATCCGCGAGCCCTGGCGCGACCAGAGCCACGCCCTCATCCGCACCGTGTCGTTCGCGAGCCGGGACGTCACCGAACTGCCCGTCTCGTACGGGGCGTTCACCCTTCCGCTGCGCGACTCGCTCCTCGACCGGGCCTTCGAGTGCTGGATCCACGCCGACGACATCGCCGACGCGGTCGACTACCCCTACGCGCCGCCGAGCGACGCCCATCTCAACCGGATGATCGACCTCGCCGCGCGCCTCCTGCCGGCCGCCCTCGCCGAACGGCGCCGCGCGGGTCTCGCGGGGCCCGCACGTGATCTGGTGGCGGCCGGCGCTCCGGGGCGCTCGCTGCACCTGGAGGTCGAGGGGTCCGGCGGGGGCAACTGGTACATCGCCCTGGACTCGCCGGCCGCCGTCGGATCGCCCGGCCGTTCGGTGGCCCAGGTGGCGCTCGACGGCGTCGAGTTCTGCCGGCTCGTCGCCGGCCACGTGCCGCCGGAAGAAGCCGCGGCGGGCCAGGACGGTGACCGGGAGGCGATCCGGGACGTGCTGTTCGCGGCGGCCTCGCTGAGCCGGCTGTGAGGCGGCGGGGCAGACGCTAGGTCGGGCCGAGGCCGCCGACGCTGATGTTCGGGTTGCCGTCGCGTCCGTGCGGCTTCAGCTGGATCTGGATGGTGTGGGTGCGGTCGTGGCCCTTCGTGCCGCCCCCGCCCGCCGTCAGCACGCCGATCCGCAGCTCGCCGCTCCCGGTGGCCTCGCGCCTGACCTGCACGGCGAACTCCAGCTGCACGCTCTCCACGCTGAACCGCAGATCGCGTCCGGCGCCGGCGCGCTGGGCCCGCTCCAGTTCGTCGCGGACCTGTCCGATCACCTCGGCCAGTCCCGCCACCGCGGTTTCGTCACGCTCGGCCATCGCGCCCCCCGCATCGCGTAGTTATCGTTGGCCAGTATGAGCGATGCGTATCGCACATCCAACTCCTCGGCGCACGAGGAGAGTTGGCGGGTCCGCCTGCTGCGCACGCCGGACCGCGGCGGCACCCCGCTGGGCGCCGGAGTCCTCCTGTCCCGTTCCTGGGTGCTGACCTGCGCGCACACGGTCCTCTCGCCGCCCGACCGGGCGGGCGCCCGCGCCAGGCTGGACACGGTGTACATCGACGTGGTGCGCCCCGCGCCGTCCGGCGGCACGGGTGCGCCGGTGCGTGCCCGCGTGGTCCCCAAGTTCTTCGTCGAGCCCACCCCCGACTTCGGCGGCGACATCGCCCTCCTCGAACTGGACGACCGGCCCGGTCTGCCCCACGACGTTCCGGCCGCGGTGCTGCACCGGCAGATCCCGGCCACCGGCGAGCCGGTCCACTTCACGGGCTACCCGGACGACCTGCCGGGTGGCGAGCACCTGCACGCCCGGCTGATGGGGCGCGGGGGTCCCGCACCGACGCCGGAGTGGGTGCAGCTCGACACCCAGGACTCGCCGTACGTGGTGCGGCACGGCTACAGCGGCTGCGGCGTCGTGCACAGCCGCTCCCGCCGCGTCATCGGCATCCTTGTGCACCAGTTCGGCACGCCCGAGGCCCGCGTGCGCCGGGACCACGCGTACATGATCCCGACGGAGACGGTGCTGCGGCACCTGCGGCGGGAGCGGCTGGAGCGGCTCGGGCTGAAGATCACCGGACTGCGGGCCGTGTCCCGGGACGTCGCGGTCGCGCCGGACCGGACGGTCTCGGGGCGGGTGCCGGGACTGCAACGGCGGCTGACCCGCTGGCTGGACGGCGAGCCGGACACCGACCCGGTGGAGCCCGTCTTCGCCGGAGCCGGCGAGCACGACCTCCGGTACACGATCCGCTCGGTGCTGACGCTCGCGGACCGCGAGCAGAGCCCGCCGACGCCGTCGGCGATGCCCTCGTCGGCCGGCGAGCCGCAGCTGGGCAGCATCGACATCGCGGTGGACGCGACGAACCGCACGGCCGAAGAGCTGGCACGCCAGGCGGCGGACCGTATCGGACTCGACGGGCCGGTGCCGACCGAGGAAACCGGTCCCGATCCCCACGCGGCCCTGCTGCGGCGCCTCGCCGAGGAGAGCCCGCCACTGAACATCGCGTTCCTCGCCGTCGACCGGTCCGCGTCCTCGGACGACGAGGTCATGGACCTGCTGCGCGCCCTGCGCGCCGGCGGCGGGACCCGCCTCCTCCTCGTCTTCGCCGACCGCAGTTCGCCGCTGCTCGACCGGGTGCGCGCCGACCTGATGGAGCCCGACTGGCCGGACCGCCGCGCCGCCCGGCTGCGTCCTCGGCTCGACCGGCTCGCCGCCTGCGAACGGCGCATTCGCGAGCACCCCGCCCGCCCCGAGGACGCGGCCGAACGGCACGCGCACGCCGAGCGGTTGCGGGCGAAGCTCGGACAACTGCGCCCCGGCGGCCTGTCGTACGACGACCGGACCCTGCCCTACGCGATGTTCCGCATCGCCGTCGACATCGAGACGGCGCTGCTGGAGGCCGAGAACAGGGAGGAGATCCTGCACCGGACGGCGGGCCCGCCCGAGTTCGTCGTCGAGCCGCCGGGCGAGGGACTGACGGATCTGCCGGTCGTCACCGTCGGCGCGCCGGACGCGCTGGTCACCGCCCGCTCCGGCGCGAAGCTCGCGGCCGGCGACCTGCTGCACCAGCAGTACGAGGTGGTGGGACCGATCGGCCGGGGCAGCCACGGGCAGGTGTACCTGGCCCGCGATCTGCTGCTGGAGAAGCGGCCGGTGGCGCTCAAGGGCGTCCTCGACCCCGACAACCCGGTGGCCGTCCGCCAGGCCCACCAGGAGCGGCTGCGCCTGGTGCGGCTCAACCATCCGTCCATCATCCGGGTGGTCAACTACGCGCGGCATCCGTCGGCCCCGGACGAGTTCATCGTGATGGAGTTCGCCGACGGGGCGCCGCTGTCGTGGGTCGCGGACCGCATCGCCGAGCGGAGAGCGCCGTTCGCCGGGGCGAGGGTCCGCGAGTTCGTGGTCACGTACGGGCTGCTGATCCTGGACGCGCTGAGTTATCTGCACGAGGAGGGGCTCGTCTACGGCGACCTGTCGCTCACGAACGTCCTGCACTGCCGCGACGGCATCAAGCTCATCGACGTCGCCGGCGTGCGCAAGCCGGGCGAGTCGGGTCCGGTCACGCACAAACCGCCGCACTCGGGGCCGCGGGGCGAGATGACGACCGCCGGCGACCTGTACACCGTCGGCGCCGTACTGCGCGAGCTGCTGTCCCGGGACCCCGAGCCGTCCGCCGACATCGGCGAGGAGTCGCTGAACCGGGCGCTGGAGCGGGCCATGGCCGAGGAGCCGGAGCTGCGGTACGCCTCCGCCGACGAGATGGCCGTGCAGTTGCGCGGTGTGCTGCGCGAACTGCGGTCGCTGCGGCTGGGCGAGGAGACCTACCAGCCGTCGACCCTGTTCGACCCGCCGGCCGCCGCGCTCGACGGCCAGCTCGGCAAGGCGCCGCCGCTGGAGCGCTGGCGTACGGACCGCGCGCCGGACCGCCTCGGGGCCCGCATCCCGGATCCGGCGGAGGCCGCGGTGGCACTGCCGAAGCCCAAGCCGGACGTGCGGGACCCCAACTGGAAGGAGCTGCAGCGCACGTCGTACGACGACCCGGCCGGTCTGTTGCAGCTCAGCCGCGAGTGGGAGCGCTCGCCGGAACTGCATCTGCTGCGCTGCCGGCTCCGTCTCCAGCTCGGGGACGTGGCGGCGGCCGAGACGGAACGCGGGCTGGCCGAGGAGCGGCTGGGCGACAGGGCCCGGTACGACTGGCGGCTGGACTGGCACCAGGGGCTCATCGACCTCGCGTCCGGCCGCACGGCGGACGCCTGGCGCGGTTTCGACGCCGTGTACCGGGCGAACCCCGGCGAGTACGCGCCCAAGCTCGCGCTCGGCTACTGCCACGAGAAGCTGGCCGTCGCGCCGCCGCAGGAGGAGGAGCCGTCGGAGCTGCCGCGGCCCCCGGGGGACCGGGAGGGGAACGTGGCGCAGGCGAAGAAGTTCTACGAGGCGGTGCTCCAGCGCAACCACGCGATGGGCGCGGCGGCGTTCGGGCTCGCCCGGATCCACCTCGCCGAGGACGAGTGGCAGAAGGCGTGCGCGTACCTGGAGAGCGTGCCGCCGGACTCGCGGCACCGCACGGCCGCGCGCACGGCCGTCGTGCGCATCCATGTCAACCGGCGCTCACCCGCGGACGCCTACGCCGCTCTGCACCGGCTGACCAACGACGAGGGGCTCACGGACGGACAGGCGCAGGACCGGATCAGGACGGAGCTGCTCTCGATGCTGCTCGGCCTGGTCGAGGAGGCGGGCGAGGACCCCGGTCCCGGCGGCCCCCTGGAGCGGCTGGAGGCGGCCGGCTTCTCGGAGAAGCAGGTCCCGAGGACGGAGCGGCAGCTGCGGGACCAGCTGTCGGCGAGCTACCGCCGGCTGGCGAAGCAGGTCCCCCGCACGGACCGGCCGGAGGACGCGGCGCTGGCGGAGGCGCTGCTGGACCGCGCGTTCCGCACCCGCCCGCTGGGGATCCGCCATGTCCGTGGCCGCCACCGCTCGGCGCTCTGGCCGCGGTGGGCCAGGCGCGGCCCGCTCCGGGACGGGGAGGGGTCCGCATGACGGCCGGCGGCCCGAACCCGTCACGCGCCACGGGGCACGGCCGTGACGGCGACCCGGCGGACACGGCCCCGCGGGCCGACGGCAGCGTCCGGCGGGACGACGAACCGGCGCACACGGCCCGGCGCGACCACGACGGCCGAGCCCGGCCGGACGACGACGGCACCCGCCGTGACGACGACCCGGCGCACACGGCCCGGCCACCCGCCGCGACGCGGGCAGGCGGCAGCGTCCGGCGGGACGACGTGACCTCACCTGCCACGGCCTCGCCACGACGCGGCGGTGGACCGGCGCGCGCCGCCACCGCGCTTCGGCGGCTCGGCGGTCGCCTTCGGCGGGACGGCGGCCGTGCCTGGCGGTGGGCCCGGCGCGTCCCGCCCGCCCTGTGGGTGCGGGCCACCGGCCGGTCCCCCGGCGCCGGTCGGCGGCCGACCGCCGCCTTCCTGCGGCGCAGGATGCTGGTGCTGCCCGCCCTCGCACTGATCGCCCTGGCACTCGGCGCCGCCGCCTACAACGACGTGCACCGGCGCTCCGAGGAGCTGCGGGACCGGTCCGTGCCGGCACTCGTGGGGCTCGCCCAGGCGCGTACCTCCCTCGGACTCGCCCAGACCCAGGCGGAGTTACGGCTGCTGAACCCCGAGCACGCCGGGCTCGTCGAACTCGGCGAGACCTACCGTTCGCACCTGGCCGAGGCGACCCAGAGCCTGAACCGGGTCGCGCAGTCCGGGGCCCTGAGCAGGGCCCAGGAGCAGGAGCTGCGAGTGGTGTCCGGTCTCGTCGTCGCGTACGGGGACAAGATCGCCTGGGCGGACCGCAACCGCACGAGCCGGGTGCTGCGCGAGGCGGGGGTGGCGTACGCGGCCGGGATGCTGCGCAGCCCGCAGCCGGCGAACGGCGATCAGGACCCCACCACCGTGCTGGACCGCATCGAGGACCTGGAGGAGCAACTCCTGGACGAGAGCGGCGACCTGGCCGCGTGGAGCCCGCTCACCCAGACTGCGGCGGCCGCGGCCGCGCTGGTCGCCGCCCTGTTCGCCTTCACGGTCGTGGGCACGTCGGTGTTCCTGCGCGACCGGCTGCGGCTGGTGAGCCTCCAGATCCTCGCGGCCTCGGTGCCCGTCCTGCTGACGCCCGTGCTGCTCACCGTCGGCGGCGCCCAGGAGCACGCCGCCCAGGCGGACGTCCACGACGCGGTCGCGCAGCTGGAGTACGTCACGGCCGTGTCCGGGGTCGGGCGCGAGATCGAGGGCGTGGCGGCGGGCGCGGCGGCACGGATGCGGTCGGCGCATCCGGACGGCTGGGCGCTGACCGCGGGCGTCGCCGTGCCCGTGACCGGCCTCGGGGCGCTGGCCTGCGGCGTCACGCTCTACCTGTACGCCCGGCCGTATCCACCGCACTTCGCCCGGCGAAAGGACACGGACGCATGAAGCGCTTGGGACTCGCCCTGGCGGCCTGTCTGCTCGCCGTGTCCGCCGCGTCGGCGGGCGGTTGCGCGAGCGCCCCCGAGGAGCGGACGCTCGTCGTCCTCGGCCCGTGGACGGACGGCGAGGAGACGCCGTTCGTGGCCGCGCTGCGCAGCATCGGCGAGAAGACCGGGCACCGCTACGTCTACAAGGGCACGCGCTCGCTGCGCGAGACCCTGGTCGCCCAGCTCCAGGCCGGTGCGCCACCGGACCTGGCGATCCTCAACAGCCCCGGCGAGCTGGCCCAGTACGCGCACTCCGGCGACGCCCATCCGCTGCCGGAGGAGGTGGCCGGGGCGGCCATTCCTCCCTGGGCGCCTGCGGTCACCGTCCCCGGCCGGGGCGGCGCGGCCCGGACGCACGTCTTCTGGGCGCCGGTGCGCGTCGACCTGAAGTCGCTGGTGTGGAGCCGTACGGACGCCGGGGAGAGCGAGCCCGTGTGGTGCCTCGGCCTGAACTCGGGCGCCACCTCCGGCTGGCCGGGCACGGACTGGATCGAGGACCTGATCCTCCAGCGCCGGGGTGCGGACGCGTACGAGCGCTGGGCGACCGGCAAGTCGTCGTGGAAGAGCACGCGTCCGGTGTGGGAGGAGTGGGCGCGGATGCTCACGGCGAACGGCCGCTCCCCCGCGCCCAACGCGCTGACGGACTCCTTCGAGCTGCTCGACGACGGCCGCTACGGGCTGCTGAACCGCGGCGACTGCACCCACGAGCACCAGGGTTCGTTCATCCGCAGGCACTACGGCGACGACGTGCGGCCGACACCGACGGCCCGCCATCTCGACGGGCTCGCAACCGGCGAGGAGGACGGCGGCGCCGTCTTCGAGGTGTCCGGCGACATGGCCGCGGTCTTCCGGCCGAGCGCCGCCGCCTGGGACCTGCTGGGCCGCCTCACGTCCGCGCCTGCCCGAGAGGACTGGGCGGACGCGGCCCGGCCCGGTGAGCGGCCGTTCTTCCCGGGCGGCACGTTCGCCTCCAAGGCGCCGTCGCCGGGGACGCGGGCGGTGCAGGAGCTGTTCGACTCGGCGGACCGGATCTGCATGGACGCCTCGGACACGATGCCGCCGACGCTGCGCGACGCGTTCTACCGGGCCGTGCTGGAGTTCGTCGGCGACCCGGAGGACCCGGCGCTGCTGACCCGCCTGCTCGAACGGCTGGACGCGGAGACCGCGCTCCAGCGGGAGAAGGAGGAGGAGCAGGAGGGGGCGTTCGTCCTGGACGATCTCTGCGACAACCCGGTGGCCGCGTCGCAGGACGGGGTCACTCCCTAGCCGGCGTGCGCCGCGCGGGGCTCAGTCGAAGACGACCGTACGGCGCCCGTTCAGCAGGATGCGGTGTTCGGCGTGCCACTTCACGGCGCGGGCCAGGGCCTGGCACTCCACGTCCCGGCCCACGGCCACCAGCTGCTCCGGCGTGACCTCGTGGCCGACGCGCTCGACCTCCTGCTCGATGATCGGGCCCTCGTCGAGGTCGGCCGTCACGTAGTGCGCGGTCGCGCCGATCAGCTTCACGCCGCGCGCGTGCGCCTGGTGGTAGGGCTTGGCGCCCTTGAAGCTCGGCAGGAAGGAATGGTGGATGTTGATGATCCGGCCGCTGAGCTGCTTGCACAGGTCGTCGGAGAGCACCTGCATGTAGCGGGCGAGGACGACCAGCTCGACCCGCTCCTCGTGCACGAGGTCCAGCAGCCGCGCCTCGGCCTCGGCCTTGGTGTCCTTCGTCACCGGGATGTGGTGGAAGGGGATGCCGTACGAGCCGACCAGCTCGGCGAAGTCCGTGTGGTTGGAGACGACCGCCGCGATCTCCACCGGCAGGGCGCCGGTCCGGGAGCGGAAGAGGAGGTCGTTCAGGCAGTGGCCGAACTTGCTGACCATCAGGATGATCCGCATGCGCTCGTCGGCCTGGTGGATCTGCCAGTCCATACCGAAGGCGTCGCCGACGGCGGCGAAGCCGGCGCGCAGCTTGTCCACGGTCACCGGAGCCTCGGCGGAGAAGTGCACCCGCATGAAGAACAGGCCCGTGTCCCGGTCTCCGAACTGCTGGCTGTCCTCGATGTTGCAGCCGGTGATGAAGAGGTAGCTCGACACGGCGTGCACGATGCCCTGTTTGTCCGGGCAGGAAAGCGTGAGGACGTACTGGTCAGTCATCCTTGTAGCCTGCCACAAACGGGCGGCGGGCCCGTCCGGCGTCCGTCAAGCGGACGCGGTCGTGGACAGCTCACACCGACCGGGTCATGATCCGCAGCACGTCCAGCGAGCGCGGCGGTGCGTCCGGGTCCTCGCCGTCGTTCGACGCGAGGAGCACGTGCGCGTCACGGGTGGCGCGGACGGCCTCGGGCCAGCCTTGGTGCTCCATGTACGCCGACACGGGTGCGTCCGCGCCGACCTGGTGCATGATGCGCAGCACCCGCAGCACGGCGACGTCCACCAGCGCGGCCTCGCCCGAGTCGCGGAAGATCGTGCCGACGTACTTCTCGGCCGACCAGTTGTCCAGCCAGGTGTCCTCGACCAGGCGGTACACGGCGTCCGTGACGTCGCCGTACCCCTCGCGCCCGGCCAGCCAGCACTCCTGGTGGAAAACGGGGTCGGAAAGCATGTGCAGCGCCGAGCGCACGTTGCTGCGCCAGCGCCACCAGGGCATGTCGTTGAGCGGCATGCCGCCCATGGTGGAGGAGCGACGGCCGCGACGGGAAGGGTTGACCGAACCTTGCTGCACGACTTCGATCGTACGTTCCCTTTTCGATCACCCGGACCCGCCCCCGCAATTCACCTTCTCGTCACCTTGCGTTGAACAATGCTCACTGTGCCGTTCCCTGGAGGGCGGAAGCGTGTGGAGTCATGACCGGTTGGCGACGTTCCTCCACCCCCCGCCCCTCCCATTCCCGTCGACGGGCCGCGCGCGCCTCGGCCGTGGCGGCAGCGGCGTCCCTCGTCGCCGGCTGTGGTGTCCTCCCAGGAGAGGCCGGGGGCTCCCGGGAGCCCGTCACCGTCATGACGTTCGCCCCCGAGGAGACGAAGGCCACCAACATGCCAGGCATGATGGCGATGGCCAAGGCCTACGAACGCTGGGCTGACGCGCGCGGCGGCATCGACGGGCACGACCTGCGCGTCATCACCTGCAACGAGGGCAACACGCCCCAGGGCGCGGCCACTTGCGCACGCCGGGCCGTCAGGGAGGGCGCGGCGGCAGTCGTCGGCTCCTACAGCCAGTACGGCTCCTTCATGGCACCCCTCGAGGCCGCCGGCATCCCCTTCATCGGCGGATACGGCATGTCCGGGGAGGAGTTCACCAGCTACCTCTCGTACCCGGTCAACGGCGGCCAGCCCGCCCTGGTCGCGGGAAACGGCAGGCAGCTCGCCGACTACTGCGCCGGCGTCTCCCTCGTACGCCCCGACAGCATCAACGGCGACGACCTCGTCCAGCTGCTCAACTCCGGCCTGGAGGAGGGCAGCCGGGACGTCCCCGCGGCCGACATCCTCGCGGCCGACGACGCCACCGAGTACACCGAGCAGGCCAAGCAGGCCCGCAGGCGGGCCGCGGAGCCCACCTGGACGTCGACCGCCTCCTCCGGCAACCGGCCCGGCTGCGTCACCGCCGCGCTCGGCGACCGCACCGAGACCTTCTTCGACTCCTTCCGGCGGCTGCCCGAGGACGGCCGGCACATCCGCATCTCGTCCGTCATCGGCAGCGTCGGCCAGCCCCTCGTCGACCGCACCGGCGGCCGCAAGGGCCCCTTCGAGGGCGCCTACATCACCGGTTGGTACCCGGACGCGAACGACGAACGCTGGGACGCCATGCGCAAGGTGGTCACCGAGCACGCCTTCGGCGACGACCGCATCGACCCGGCCGACGCCGGCGTGCAGACCACCTGGATCGCGTACACGGTGCTGGAGCGGGTGATCCGCGCGCTCGACAGCGACGCGATCACCCCCGGCCTCATCTCCCACGCCCTCGACCAGGGCATGGAGGTGACGACCGACGGCCTGACGCCGCCGCTGCGGTGGGGCTACGAGAACATGCTCGGCGCCCCCGGCTACCCGCGGATCGTCAACCGCAGCGTGACGTTCCAAGTGGTGCGTGACGGACGGCTGGTGTCCCAGAACAAGGACTTCGTGGACGTGGGCACGACGCTGATGGACGCGGCCTGAGCCTTCCGGGAAGGCTCCTCGGCGGAGGCGGGTGAACCGGGTTCACCGCCCCCGCCGTCCGCCTCACAGCTGCTCGCTGCGCCGTTCGGTCAGGCCGTACGTGCGGGCGATCGCGTTCCACAGCGGCGCTGCCTCGTTCTTCGCCTTCGTCGCCTCACCGCTGGCCCGGTTGCCCTGCGCGGTCTGCGAGGTGACACGGGCCTTCCCGCCCTTGCACCCCTTCTTCTCCTTGACCTGCTGAGCCCACGCCGCGTAATGGTCGTCGGCCGACGCCGACGCCTGCCACGCCTTGGTCAGGGCGGCGGTCAGCGCGGCGTTGTCCGGAAGCTTGTCCACCGTCAGGCCGCCCAGCCGGGTCACCAGGCTGCGACGCTGGGCGGCCGCTCCCTTCAGGTCCGTGACGGCCTGGTCGAGGTTCTTGCAGACCTTGATGTTCTCGACCGAACGGATCACCGCGGCACGGCTGTTGTTGCTGTCCGCGAGCAGCTTGTCGAGCTCCTTCGCCTGCGGCTCGGCGGGGTCGGGGGCCTGGGTGGAGGCGCTCTGGCTCGGCGCGGCGGTGGTGGCGGCGACGTTCTTGTCCGGCACCGGGTCCTTGTCGTCGTCCCCGCCGGACATCACGGCCCCGACACCCAGTCCGAGGACGGCGCAGCCGATCACGAGCGCGGCCACGACGGGCACGATGGAGCGCCTGCGCGTCACGGGCTCGTCGTCGTAGCGGGAGGGGTGACCCGGCTCCTGGTACGCGGAGGACGGCTGGGCGCCCTGCCGAGCGTCGAACCGGGGCAGATGCTGGGTGGAGTCGGCCGGCTGGGCCTGGGGAGCGTCCGAACGGAACAGGCTGTCGAACTCGGCCGGCGGCTGCCGGTCCCCCGGCGTACCCGGCCGGATGCCGAAGGGCGCCGCGGAGGGGGCGGGCGGCACGGGCGCGATGTACTGCGTGGCCTCGGAGTCGCCCCCGCCCGCGCGCACACTCCTGAGGACCGTCGTCGACTCGGCGGGCACCTCGGGCGGCAGGGCCCCGGGCGGCGCGGCGGAGCCGCCGGCGACGGGCTGGATGTACTGCGTGGGGTCGGACGCCCCCGCAGATCCGGCGCCGCCCTGGGGCGGCAGCATCTGGGTGCGCTCTTCCTGCCCGGAAGCGTCCTGCGGCGGCAACGGCTGCGACATGACCCGCTGGTGCCCGGGCACGGCGGGGGCCTGCGGGGCCTGTGGCTGCGGGGCCGGGGCGCCGTAGCCGTTGCCCTGCCCCTGCGGCACCGGTGCGCCGGGGTGACCGGGACCACCCGCCTGCGGCGCGGACGCCCCGGGATACCCGTAACCCGGCTGCCCGTGCGGAACCTGCGGGGCCGGGGCGCCGTAGCCATTGCCCTGCCCCTGCGGCACCGGTGCGCCGGGGTGACCAGGACCACCCGCCTGCGGCGCGGACGCCCCGGGATACCCGTAACCCGGCTGCCCCTGCGGAACCTGCGGGGCCGGGGCGCCGTAGCCATTGCCCTGCCCCTGCGGCACCGGTGCGCCGGGGTGACCAGGACCACCCGCCTGCGGCGCGGAC